>CAZPET010000448.1:0-1500 GCA_964585625.1 uncultured Syntrophomonadaceae bacterium | reverse complement strand
GTCGATATTTTAAACAACAGGTTAAATGATTTCCGCTTGTTTGCGGTGTATATCGCAAATTATCTTGATTTAAACAGGGGTACTAAAAACGGCAGGTCATTTGATAAATAACTGCAAATCTTGCTGTTACCGGACCCTTCAAAGGAGTATTCAGCTTGTATTTCTTTTTTTAATCCGGCTATTGCATGTCGCAAAGTTTTCCGACCTCTGACTTCCGACCTCCAGTTTACAGTGGAGGCACTTTCTGTTTGTGTTCTTTTTTGGACAGTGGTTCGGGGGCGTAGAGCCGGCGCGAGAGGTAGCCGGTGTGCAGCAGGCGGTGGGCCAGTTCGCTGCCCGGGTGGCCGAGGAAGTCGCGGTAAAGCTTTTGCACCGCCGGGTTGGCATGGGCCTTGCGGTGCTCCATCTGCCGGTCCAGCTCGTAGAGCCCGCCGCTGCGGCGGGAGCGGTGCGCCACCTGCTCGTTCCAGTCGTTGGTCTCGATATAGATCGGCTGCCCGCCTCCTCCCACGCATCCGGCAGGGCAGGCCATCACCTCGACAAAGTGATACTCTTTGTTCCCCTTTTTGATCGCCTCGATCAGGCGGCGGGCCTCCCCGGTGCCGCGGGCCACCGCCGCTTTCAGGCGCAGCTCCCCCATCCGGATCTCGGCATCTTTATATTTGTCCGAGCGGACCTGCGGGAATTCAACATCTTTCAGCTCCTCCCCGGTAATCCATTCGTAAGCGGTGCGCAGGGCCGCCTCCATCACCCCGCCGGTGGAGCCGAAGATCACCCCCGCGCCGCTGGCGTCGCCCAGCGGATCATCAAATTTCTCCTCCGGCAGCTTGCGCAGGTCGATGCCGGCCTGGAAGAGCATCTGGGCAAATTCGCGGGTGCTCAGCTCGGCATCGACATCGCGGCAGCCGCTGTCGTTCATCTCGGGCCGCAGCAGCTCGTATTTTTTGGAGACGCAGGGCATGATCGAGACGACAAAGATGCGGGCCGGATCGATTCCCGCTTCGCGAGCGTAGTAGGTTTTGGCCAGGGCGCCGAAGATCTGCTGCGGCGATTTGACCTCGGAGAGGTTCTTGATCAGCTCCGGGTAGAAAAGCTCGCAGAAGCGGACCCAGCTGGGGCAGCAGGAGGTAAACTGGGGGAAGGGCCCCCCGCGCTCGAGCCGCTCCAGCAGCTCGGTGGCCTCCTCCATCACCGTGACGTCGGCGCCGAAGCAGTCGTCAAAAACGCGGTCGAAGCCGAGACGCCGCAGCGCGGCCACCATCCGGCCGGCCACCGGCGTCCCCACGGGGTAGCCGAACTCTTCGCCGATGGAGGTGCGGATGGATGGAGCGGTCTGGACGACGACATGCAGATCGGGGTCACGCAGCGCCTCCCAGACCCGGGCGGTCGAATCTTGCTCGCGCAGCGCCCCCGTGGGGCAGACAGTGATGCACTGGCCGCAGTAAATGCAGGGGGTCTCCATCAGCGAACCGTTGAACGCCGGCCCGACAACGGCATTGA
>CAZPET010000447.1:0-1509 GCA_964585625.1 uncultured Syntrophomonadaceae bacterium | reverse complement strand
GGCGGCTCAGAACCTCGCCGCCGAACGGTCCGTCGATGGGCCGCTGACCCTGGCGCGACTTGCCGAACAGCGCGGCAATACACTGGAGGCGGAACGCCTTTACAAGTCGATCCTGGAGAAGAGCCCCGACAATCCGGCGGTCATGCATCGCCTGGGCATCATGCAGTCGCGGAAAGGGCGTTTCGAAGAAGCAAACGCCTACTTCGACCGGGCCTTGCAGATTAAACCCGAAGACCCGACCCTCATCTGTGACGCCGGCTACTGCCTCTACCTCCAGAATCGCTTGGACCAGGCAGAGGCACTTTTCCGCCAGGTGCTGGAAATCGATCCCAGCCACAAGGCGGCGACGAACAACCTGGCGTTGGTGCTTGCCGAGAAGGGCGACGACAAAGGTGCATTCGCCTTGTTCCGCCAGACCGGCACGGAGGCCAGGGCACACGCCAACATGGGATTCGTCTACTCGCGCCGGGGTGACATCGAGAAGGCGAAGGAAGCCTACGGCCGCGCCCTGAGCATCGATCCGCAAATGATCGCCGCTGCGGAAGCCCTGGTCCAGTTGGCGCAGTTCCAGCGCGAGGCCAAAGCTGCGGTTGCCCAGGCGCGCATTCAAAATGCCGATTGGGCTGGAAACGCCGCGCAGGCGGAACGGCACCATCGCCTGGTGAATCATGAGACCCCGGGCGACGTACGCGAGCATGGGGTGCCGCCGCAACGATGGCACAGTTCCCGTCTGCCGGAGGTTACCGCGGAGGAGCCTGCGCCGCCGCAGGCCGCGGCCGTCCCGCGGCAAGACGCGCCGTCGCAGTTCACTCCCCCGGAGCCTGCACCGCCGCAAGCCACGCTGCTTGAGACCGCCCCGATCCAGTATATCACGCCCGAACCGGCATTCTCGGAGTCTGCGCCGGCCGGGCCCGACTCGGCCGCCGGCTTCAGTTGGGCGTCGTCCCCGTGACAGGCTGAGTGTAGCAAGCCCCCGGGTTCACCCCGGGGGAGCATCACCTTCCGCCTACAGGCCCGCTTCGGTGTTGGCCTGTTCCCGGGTAATCGGCATGTCGGGCATCGCACTGGCCTCCTGCAGCGAGGCCGCTGGTGAAAGCAGGCCACCGGGACGGTTCTCGTCCATCACAAACCCGCGAATCTCGATAGCCGCCGGGGCCAGCAGGAGCAGATAGACCGGCGGGGCCAGGCACAGGACCAACGGAAAGAGCATGTGGATGGACGTCCGGTTCCCCTTCTCTTCGGCAAGCTGGCGACGCTGCCGGCGGACGTCGCCGGCAAACTGGTGGAACGCCGCCGCAACGGCTCCACCGTGGTGCTCGGTCTGGCTGATGACCGACGCGAGCGACTGCACTTCCGCCGTATCGACGCGCTGGGCGAAACCCTTGATCGCCCGGCCCAGGGTGCTGGAATCGGCCTGCCGGCTGACAATGCGCAGTTCACAGGCGAGGTCCGGGTAGCTGCGGGCCAGCTCACTGCCCACGCGGGAAAGCGACTGCGGGAAGGTGAGCC
>CAZPET010000446.1:0-1510 GCA_964585625.1 uncultured Syntrophomonadaceae bacterium | reverse complement strand
TCAGCTCCGGGAGCTGGGTCTGGGGGAGGGGGAAGAGAGGCCGGAAAGGATGCACCGGGCGGTTACCGATCGGGTGCGGAGCCTGGCCAGGTTGTTCAGTGAGCTTTCCCTGGGTTTTACCCAGGTCTCCGCCACGGGGGCGCCGGCTGGAGAAGCGGAGGGCTCTTCTCTGCCGGAGGAGCTGATGAACCGGGCCTGCCGTTCCTGCCTTTTCAGGCGGCGCTGCTGGGAGAAGGATCAACATAGCCACCGCCGTTTGATCCTCGACCTGCTGGAGCGCTCCGAGGAAGAGGGGGAGGTGGTGCTGGCTCATCTGCCCGCCGCCTTCCGGGAAAGGTGCCACCAGCCCGAGGAGCTGGTCAAGGCAGCCAACAGCCTGCGGGAGCTGGCGGCGGTAAACCGCTTTTGGGAGCGAAAGGTCAAAGAGGGGAAAGAGCTGGTTTCAGGCCAGCTACAGGGCCTGGCTGGAGTGATGCATGAGCTGGCCCGCGAGGTCGAAGAAAACCGGTTCTCTCCCGTCGTGGGTGAGCAGGCTCCCCTCTTTAACCTTGAGCTCGGCCTTGCTCAGAGGGCCGGCTCCAATGAGCAGATCTGCGGCGATTACTACAGCCTCCTAGAACTGGGTGGAAGGGAACAGGTGATAATCCTTAGCGACGGGATGGGCAGCGGTGCCCGTGCTGCAGCGGAGAGCAAAGCAACCATCGTTCTTCTGGAAAGGCTGCTCGAGGCAGGTTTCAAGAAAGAGGTGGTGCTGCGCAGCGTCAACTCCCTGCTGCAGCTGCGCACGGGTGACGAGAGCTTTGCCACCGTGGACATGGCCCTGATCGACCTGGTTGAGGGAGAGGTGGAGCTTCTCAAGATCGGAGCCGCCCCCAGCATGATCAAGCGCGGAAAGGAGGTCTGCAGTATCGGGACTGCCTCGCTGCCGCTGGGGATTCTCTCCCGGGTGGAGGTGAAGGGCTATTTGGAAAAGCTGGAGCCGCATGATCTGCTGGTTATGGTTACCGACGGAGCCCATGACTCCGGGGGCCAGCTTTCCTGGCTGAGCGCCTTTCTCCGCCAGATGGAAAACTCCCCACCGCAGATCGTGGCCGACCGGATCGTGGAGGAAGCGGCGCGCTGCTCCGGCGGCCGGCTGCGCGACGACCTGACTGTAGTGGCCTGCAGGCTGATCCGATTAAAGCGATAGCCGTACCGGGTGTGCGAACAGGATAAAGAACAACCCCTGAACGAGGGTTTAGGGGTTGTATCTTTTATTAAAAATACGGGCCTGTCTAGACTATGGCAGAATGTCATTGAAGGACAGGCCCGCCTTGACCGCGGGATGGAGGAGGTTGCAGGGGAGGTGGCGCGGCGGCCTGCCGGTAACCGATGCTGGTAAAGAAAGTGATCCGTTACATCGAGCGGTACCGCCTTATCGAGACGGGGGACCGCGTGTTGGTGGCCCTTTCAGGGGGGCCCGATTCGCTGTGCCTGCTCCACCTGCTCTGCGCCCTCCGGCCGCGCTACC
>CAZPET010000445.1:0-1512 GCA_964585625.1 uncultured Syntrophomonadaceae bacterium | reverse complement strand
AAATATCGGCTGCCACGGCTGCCCGGTAGCCTGCGGCAGGCAGGTTGAGCTTAACGGGAAAAAGATCAAGGGACCGGAATACGAGACTGTCGGCCTGCTCGGCCCGAATATCATGAATGCCGACTTAAAGGCCATCATCGAATTCAATTACCAGGCCGATCTGCTCGGTCTCGACACGATTACCCTGGGAAATACGCTCGGTTTTGTCATGGAGGCCGGAGAAAAAGGTCTGCTCAAAACAGACCTTGCCTTCGGTAAAACCGATCAGATCAGCCGGACAATCGAAGATATTGCCTACCGGCGCGGCTTCGGGGACGATATGGCCGAAGGGGTTCGTTATCTTTCCCGGAAATACGGCGGCGAAGAGTTCGCCATCCACGTGAAAGGCCTTGAAATCGCCTCCTATGAACCGCGGGGCGCGGTAGGGCAGGGGCTTGGATACGCCATTGGCAGCAGGGGCGGCTGCCATATCGCCGCCGGCTATCCGATCTACCTGGAAGCAAACGGACCCATTACCGTTGATCCCCTGGCCACAACCGGGAAGCCGGGGCTGGTCATCCTCAACCAGACCACCATGGAAGCCGTCAGCGCGCTGGGCTGCTGCATCTTCACCGTCTACATGTTTCTCCCGAAACAGCTTCTCGAACTGAACGCCCGTTCACGTTTCGCCTCCAAGATGATCCGCAGCGGTTTTCTTTACGGCGGCAACCTGATCGGCAAGGCGCTCTCTTTGCCCGCCTGGACGCTGCCTGTACCGCCGCCCTTTTTCATGCTCCCCCAGGTCAAGGCACACGCCCATTGCACGGGCCGCCGCTTTACCCTGGGCCGGCTTATGGAGCTGGGAAAACGGGTCGTGAACATGGATCGCATCTTCAATCTGCGGGAAGGCCTGACCGCCGCAGACGACACCCTGCCCGCGCGCCTGACCGAAGAGCTGCAGCGCGTCGAAGAGCCCAATTCCCGGGTGCCCCTGGCAAAGATGCTCCCGAAATATTACAACTTCAGAGGATGGAGCAGCGACGGGGTCCCCAGGCCGAAAACACTGAAGGCCCTTAGGATTGAACAGGGGCCGGTCCTCCCGGGTGGTGCGGTTGATCCTGCCGGAACCGCTGCAGCCGGGAGTTAAGACTGTTTAAAGCAAGAGAGGATGCCCGCCAATGGTTGAAGTAAAACTATATGCCTCACTGCGCGCCGCCGCCGGAGAGAAGAGATTTATTACAGAGGCGGCCACGGTAAAAGCGCTGCTCCGGCAGGCCGCTGAACGCTACGGAAATGAATTTGCCGCCAGGTTGAAGGTGGCCACGGTTCTCGTGAACGGTAAAAATATCGCTCACCTGAAGTGGAAAAATACCAGGCTGCAGGACGGTGACGTGGTTTCACTCTTTCCGCCTCTAGCAGGCGGCTGATGATTAGAGGGTAGAGGTCAGAAAGCTTAGTCGAGAAAGGCTTCCAGCGGGATATCGAGATAGGGCGTAGGAGTACCCATGACATCGCTAAAATGCCACCACTCGT
>CAZPET010000444.1:0-1513 GCA_964585625.1 uncultured Syntrophomonadaceae bacterium | reverse complement strand
CCAGGTTCTCGGCGATGGTCATGTCGAAGGCGGTTCCCAGCAGCGGGTTCTGAAAAACCCGGCCGATCAGGCGGGACCGCCTGTGCTCGGGGCTGAAGGTGATATCGCTGTCGTCAAGGGTGATGCTGCCGGCGTCGACCCGGTAAACCCCCGAGATGCAGTTGATCAGGGTCGACTTCCCCGCTCCGTTGCCGCCGATGACGGTGACAAACTCGCCTTTTGCCAGGGAAAGGCTGACCTGGTAAAGGGCCCTTTTTTCATTGACGCTGCCCCGGTCAAATGTTTTGCTGATTGAGTTGATTTTAAGCATCTAAAAAGGCACCTCCTTATTATCGGCAGCGGCGGAAAGTCTCTTTTTCAGTGAAGAGAACTGCCCTTTGATCACCGGCATCGACAGGGCGGCGCAGACAATTATCGCCGAGATCAGCTTCAGATCGGTCGGCGGCATACCCAGTTCGAGGGCAAAAGCGACTACCAGGCGGTAGAGGATCGCCCCGAGAATGACGGCGATCAGCCTGCGCAGAAGATTGCCAGTGCCGAAGACAGCCTCGCCGATAATTACCGAGGCCAGCCCGATCATAACCATGCCGATGCCCATGCCGACATCGGCAAAGGATTGGTACTGGGCGATAAGGGCTCCCGACAGGGCTACCAGGGCGTTGGCCAGGGCCAGTCCGATCAGCTTGGTCAGGTCGGTGCTTACGCCCAGAGCCCGCACCATCTGTTCGTTGTCGCCCGTGGCTCTTAAAACCAGGCCGATCCTGGTCTTTAAAAAGAAGTAGAGCAGGAGCATCACCGTGAACAGAAGAATAAACGAAATGATCAGCGTGGCGTAATTAGAGCCCGGCATCCATTCAGGGAGGCTGAAGATGGTCTTCCGGTTCAACAGAGGAATATTGGCCCGGTTGCTCATTACCTTGAGATTGATTGAGTAGAGCGCAAGCATGGTCAGGATCCCGGAAAGGATCGGCTGAATTTTAAGCTTTGTATGCAGCAGCGCCGTAACGCAGCCGGCCAGCGCCCCCGCGGCCAGGGCCAGGGTGATGCCGGCCAGGGGGCGGCCGGCGGTGCAGAGCACCGCCGAGACCGCCGCGCCGAGGACAAAGCTGCCGTCCACGGTCAAATCGGGCATGTTCAGTGTGCGAAACGAGAGAAAGACGCCCAGGGCCATGAGTGCGTATATTACGCCGAGCTCCACCGAGCTTATGAAAGTTGCAAAGTTCATCAATGTTGCTTCATGACTCCTTTTTAATCTTACTTACCGAACACCTCAACGGCCTCGTCAAGCACCTCGCCGGGGATGTTCACCCCGATCGTCTCTGCCGTCTCCAGGTTAAGGTAGATCTCAAAATCGGAGATCATCTTGACCGGGAGATCGCCCGCCCTTTTCCCGTTCAGGATCTCCGCGGCCATTTTGGCCGTCTCTTTACCTAGGGTTACATAATTCACCCCGTAAGTAGCCAGGCCGCCGGCTTTAACCATCGAGTCGGCGCTCACATACATGGGGATCTTT
>CAZPET010000443.1:0-1516 GCA_964585625.1 uncultured Syntrophomonadaceae bacterium | reverse complement strand
CAGGATCCCGGCAACCCAGTACAGGGGACCATCTCCGCTGTTCACGCCGAAAACCGAGAGCGCCGGCAGGTAAAAAGGGGCTACGGTCAGGAAATCCAAGATCAATACCACGGAAAACTTGGCCACAAGGATATCCCGCGGTAACAGGGGCAGGGGGACCAGCAGCGAAAGGTCCCGCGAGAAATAGAATACAGACATGACGTATGTCAGGCTGAATACCAGGACCAGGAGCGACGAGAGCACCACCGCTGAAGCGAGGATGATTTCGGTCTGGCCCAAACCGGCGGTAATGGTATAGGCGCTCTGCAGCATCCGTAAATAGAGATAGAAAATGGGGGCGAGGCTGACAATAACCAGCACGGCCAGGCCCACGCTGCCCAGGAAACGCTTCAGATCATTTTTCAGGTACCAGCGCAGCGCGGAAATCCCAAAATTAACCTTCAACTGCAGCCTTAGCAGCTTAAGCATTTTCATTTCTCGGTCAGCTCCAGGAAAATATTTTCCAGGGTCTCTTTATTTTCAGCAAGCCCCCTGAGCTCTTCCATCGTTCCGCAAGCGATCAGCCTGCCCTGGTGGATGATCCCGATGCGATCGCAGAGCCGTTCGGCCACCTCCAGGATATGCGTGGAGAAAAAAACCGTTTTCCCCCGGTCGCAGCTTTCCCGTAAATGGTTCTTCAGGTTGTTGGAGGACCTGGGGTCCAGCCCGACCATCGGTTCATCCAGGATATATACCTCCGGCTCGTGCAGCAGGGCGCCCACCAGCACAAGCTTCTGGCGCATCCCGTGAGAGTAGGATTGGACCAGGTCGCCCACAACGCCGCTCAGGCCGAAAAGATCCAGCAGCGCCGGGATCTTCTCCTTGCGCGCCGCTCCCGGAACGGCGTAAACATCTCCCAGAAAATTGAGATACTCGATTCCCGTCAATCTCTCGTAAATTTCGGGGCTTTCCGGAACATAGCTGATTGATTCTTTCACGGCCAGCGGTTGGTCAGAAATGCCGGACCCGTTTATGGTAATGGAACCGCTGTCCGGTTTTAAAAGCCCGACCATCATCTTGATGGTGGTGGTCTTCCCGGCGCCGTTGGGACCGAGAAATCCGAATATCTCTCCCGCTCTCACTTTCAGGTTGAGGTTGTCAACAGCCTTAACCGCCCCCTTTTGATAGCTTTTGGACAGGTTCACAATCTCAATCATGATGCCGCCTTCCTTTCCAAAATAGAAATCTCCAGACCATGAAACAGCGCCTTCCCCCGGAGGGAGAGCCCCCTCTCCCTGACCCTCTCCCCCGGGGGGAGAGGGAAAACCGGTCCCAATCTCTATCCCTGAAGAGTGAAAATCAGAAATGACACTGTCTGCCTCATTATAACAGAAACCGTAAATATCAAGAATATAAAATAAGTTCACCATAATTCTTCCAGATACCTTGATAATTTATCCATGGCGCCGGGCGGCACCTGCTGCCGGTCTTAGACCAGCAGCAGTGCGCCCAGGAGATAGGGGAGCAGGGCCAGGGC
>CAZPET010000442.1:0-1518 GCA_964585625.1 uncultured Syntrophomonadaceae bacterium | reverse complement strand
CCCTGACGGATAATTTCCGGCTCTTCCAGGGCCATCTCTTCCAAAGCCGGGGGTACAATGCCGTAGCCCGTCTCTGAAACCTGGTAAAGCGCCTCGGCCAGTTTGTCGTATTCCCGCTTGGCTACAGAGTAATCCCTGACGATGCGCATGATATCGGCATCGCCGGCAATCTCTTCGCCGCAGTATTCCGCCAGGACCTGCTCGAACATACCGGCGGGAGTATCCAGCTGGATCTCGGCCTCTCCCGTTCCCAGGTTGACCTGCCGCAGGACGGCGCTCTCTACAAAATCGTATTCCTGGAATTTTTCCAGCATCCCGTGGACATCACGCACCCGGTTTACCGTGGCCAGGTTTTCATTGATGCAGCGGTCAAGGCTGTCTTTTAGCCAGTGAGTCTGCTCCAGCACCTCCACCCAGGGGGGCACGTTGACCGCCACGTCGTGAACCGGAAACTCGTAGAGGGCCTCCTCCAGCACCAGGTCCAGATCGGACTGGCTGAGCTCAAGACAGTTCAGCGCAACCACGGGTACGTCATATTTCAGGGACAGCTCTTCCTGAAGGCCGACGGCTTCCGCGCTGTGCGGTTCAACCGCATTGAGCAAAACGACGAAAGGTTTGCCCATAGCTTTGAGCTCGTCGATCACTCTTTCCTCGGCCTCCACGTAATTTTCTCGCGGAATTTCAGCGATTGAACCGTCGGTGGTCACGACAATACCGATGGTGGAATGATCGGTGATCACCTTCCGGGTGCCCAGCTCGGCAGCCTCTTCAAAGGGGATATCGTAGTCAAACCAGGGAGTCGAGACCATGCGCGGCCCCTCTTCATCCTCGTAACCGGAAGCCCCTTCCACGGTATAGCCGACGCAGTCGACCAGGCGGACGCGCAGGTTGATGGTATCGTTTACCGTAATTTCGATCGCTTCGTCGGGCACGAATTTCGGTTCGGTGGTCATGATTGTTTTTCCGGCGCTTCCCTGGGGCAGCTCGTCGCGGGCCCGCTCCAGCTCCAGCGGATCGTCGATCTTCGGCATGACAAATAGCTCCATGAATTTGCGGATAAATGTTGATTTGCCCGTCCGGACCGGCCCGACCACGCCCAGGTAGATATCGCCTCCGGTACGCTCTACCAGATCGCTAAAAAGGTCAAATTCCACTGTTCATCCCTCCTTTACCTTGCAAAGTTGACTGCTCCTTTCCCGTCAGGGAAAAATACGGCAATCTAACAATATATATATGTTTCACCGGAGGCAATATTACCCTGTAAGATAAAAAAAACACCGTCAACGTTTCCATTGACGGCCATATGAAAAAGATGTTACCAGCATTTTAATCGGGCAGAGAGAAGGGCATGGAATGACAGGAGAAGAAGTTATCTATTTTTCAAAGGCGATCTCTTCGCTTTCCGCCTTTTTTTCGCGCTGCATCAGTATTTCGACCGCTTCCTGGGGCAGTTTTCCCTCGAAGAGGACCCGGTAAATCTCGGCTGTGATCGGCATCTCCACGCCGATTTTCCGGGAG
>CAZPET010000441.1:0-1524 GCA_964585625.1 uncultured Syntrophomonadaceae bacterium | reverse complement strand
GGGAGGCCGGGTATAACCTGTTCAACCTCAGGGGTGAGGATTGTTACATCGATCTGCTGACCGATTCGGGAACCAACGCGATGAGTATCGAGCAGTGGGCCGGGGTGATCCGGGGTGATGAGGCTTACGCAGGCGCATCGGGCTACTTCAAGCTGGTGGAGGCGGGGCGGGATCTCTTCGGATACGATTTTATTCAGCCGGTGCATCAGGGCCGGGCGGCCGAGAAGGTGCTCTTCAGCCACCTCCTGGGCAAGGGCAAATTCGCAATCAGCAATATGTTCTTCGATACCACCCGGGCGCACGTTGAGCTGACCGGAGCGCGCTGTTTCGACTGCGTGGTTAAGGAAGCCAGGAAGCTCTCTATGAGAGCCCCCTTTAAAGGGAACATGGATCTGAGCGGGATGGAGCGGCTCATCCTCGAGCTCGGCGCGGAGAATGTCGGCCTGGTCGTGATGACCGTGACCAATAATTCCGCAGGCGGGCAACCGGTCTCCATGGAAAACATGCGCGAAGTGGCCGCGGTTTGCCGGAAGCACGGGATACCTCTGAATATTGATGCGGCCCGCTTTGCCGAGAATGCTTATTTCATCAAGCGCGATGAGGGCGGATACGGGGATAAGGGGATCAGGGATATTGTCAGGGAGATGTTCGGCTATGCCGACAGCTTCACCATGTCGGCAAAGAAGGATGCCATAGTGAACATGGGGGGGCTTATCGGGATCAAGGACGGAGCCTCGCCGCTTATCGATAAAGTTAAGGCCGGCTGCATTGCCTTCGAGGGTTTTTACACGTATGGCGGCCTGGCCGGCCGCGATCTGGAAGCTATGGCCACCGGCCTCTACGAAGGCGTTGACGAGGACTATCTCCGATACAGGATCGGACAGATGGAGTACCTGGCCTCACGCCTTGAAGAAGCCGGCATCGCCTACCAGGCGCCCGTGGGAGGTCACGGTGTTTTTATTGACGCCGCTTCCATGTTTCCTCAAATCCCTTACAATGAATTCCCCGGACAGGTGCTGGCGGTGGAGCTCTACAAAGAAGCGGGCATTCGCTCCTGCGAGATCGGCTCTTACATGCTGGGCAATGACCCCGACAGCGGTAAACAGCTCCGGGCTGATTTTGAGTTTACCCGGCTGGCGATCCCCCGGCGGGTCTATACGCAGGCTCATCTTGATATTGTTGCCGATGCTTTGATTGTCATAAAGGAGAGAGCTGGCCAAGTCAGGCGCGGCTACAGGATTACCCGGGAACCTCTCTTGCTGCGCCATTTCCAGGCATTTTTGGAACCTGTGGCATCAGATCTACAGAATGATTCAGTTTTCCGGTAATAGTTCCGAAGTGACCGCAGCAAGGATCAATGTGCTCCGAATATTGAAATTGAAACATCAATTCTAAATCAATAGCTTGTCAATTGAAATGCCTGCTTTATAATATAGGTAAGAAGATTATTTTGTGGGAGAGGGTGGGTCAATGACGCAACCGGCTATCAGGATTGAGGAAGTAAGCTACCGCTACGGTGATCTG
>CAZPET010000440.1:0-1529 GCA_964585625.1 uncultured Syntrophomonadaceae bacterium | reverse complement strand
TGGAATTTGAGGAGCGGGAGAACGAGCCTTTTATTTTCTTTGCCGCGGATAAGACCGATCCCGGTGCTTACAACCTGCCGCTTTACCTGAGTTTTGCCGACCCGATGCACTGCTCCGGCCTGATCCTTTCTCCCAAAATGAGCAAAGGTTTCAAGTTCGTGATCATGGATGTCGAATATACGGAGAAAGATCGCTTTATCGAGCTGAATGCTCCGGAAGATCTCTACGATATCGCCGCCCTGCTGCGGGATAACGAGCGTTTCGTAGTCTCGAAAATCTACTCGCGGGAAAGCGGCGAGCAGGCGGTCGCGGCCAGCACCACCCGGCTTCATAACATTGCCGGAACATATACCGGGAAGGATGATCCGGTCATGCTGGTCAGGGTTCAGGGCTCCTTCCCCGCGGCCGGTGAGATACTTTCGCCTTACAGCATCGGCCACTATGTCGCCGGATTCATGCGCGGCAGCCACACCGGCCCGCTGATGCCGGTTAAAGCAGGCTGCGGCACCTCTTTCTTTGATGGGCCGCCCATCGTTACCGCAGCGGGCTTCTGTGTCCATAACGGCAAGTTTACTGAAGCAGTCGACTGTTTTGAACATCCCTACTGGGATCATATCAGAAGAAAGGTGTCCCGCAAGGCCACCGAGCTGCGCGAGCAGGGCTTTTCGGGCGCGGCGATGCTGCCCTATTCAGAGCTGGAATACGGCGGCATAGTCGAGAAGATGAAACAGCTCGAGAGCAGGTTCAAATCTTAAAGAGACCCGGATGTTTCAAACCGCCCTGCCGGGCGGTTTTTTTCTGTAAAGTTTAAGATAATTCCAGGTTAATTTAAGCAAAAATTAATCTTTTATAGCAGGATAATTGGTTGAAGTTCCTGAACTATCTCCAAGGTAAGCGGGCCGGTTCTGATAGCATAAATTACAATACCGCTCCATTTCAGAGTCAGGCAGACGAAAACTGTCAGAAGAGGGTACAAGGCTTCTTTTCGGTTCAGCAAACCGGTTTCCCGCATTCGATGTTTACATAATACTTCGATATAGTGGTTTTAAGCCGTCCCAATAAGAAAGCCGCACTCAAGGAGGTAATCTCACTGAAACAGCTGCAGAAATACCATTTGTCGATCTTGCTATTAATCTTACTTGCGCTCATGATCACTCTATCCGGATGCCTCTGGGTCGGCTCGGAGACCTCCCCGCCGGATGATCCCGGGCCGGATAACCCCGGGAAGGAGGAGCCCAATTCGGAAGAAGAGGCCAGGCGGCGCGAAGAGGAGTGGCAGAAGCGCAACGAAGAGCTCAAAGAAGAACTGGGCGATTACTATGTGCCGCTGCCCCCGCTGGATCTACCGGACAACCCCCCAATTAAAGTAAGGGGGATCTACTTTACCGGACATTCGATCGGATTTCAAAGCAGGTACGAACGGATGCTGAAGTTGATCGAAGATACCGAACTTAACGCCATGGTCATCGATATCAAGGATGACAAGGGAAGGATGTCCTACCAGAGCGAAATCGAAGCGGTCAACAAGC
>CAZPET010000439.1:0-1531 GCA_964585625.1 uncultured Syntrophomonadaceae bacterium | reverse complement strand
GGAGAACCCGCTGAAGAATTTTATCCTGGTCCTGGGGATCTATATCGCGCTATCCATATTGCCGCTTACTCCCCCGCTGAGGTATTATCTTACTGTAATTTTTCGTATCCTGATCGTGGTTTTCGCGGCCTGGGCCTTCTACAACCTGTGCGAAAGCCGGCCCTTTAAAGCAGTCAGCAGGCGCTACCGGCTCGATCCGCTCCTTGTCGAATTTTTGGTCAAGGCGCTCAAGGCGGTGATCGTGGCGCTGGCGGTGATCATGATCCTCCACCAGCTCGGGTACGATGTCAACGGCTTTATCGCCGGCCTCGGACTGGGCGGGCTGGCCGTGGCGCTGGCGGCAAAGGACGTCCTGGCCAATATATTTGCCGGCATCGTCATTATCGCCGATAAGCCCTTCTCGGTGGGTGACTGGATCTCCACGCCGGAGGTGGAGGGGACCGTGGAGCAGGTCTCCTTCCGCAGCACCAGGATCAGGACCTTCGCCCAGGCCCTGGTGACGGTGCCCAATGCCGTTTTGGCCAATGAGGCGGTCACCAACTGGACCCGCATGGGGAAGCGCCGGGTTTCCTTTCATTTGAAAGTGGCTCTCTCCACTCCCCGCGAAAATCTGGAGCGCTGCGTCAGCCGGATCCGGGAGGCGCTGCAGCAGCATCCGGATGTTCATCCGGACACCATCCTGGTCCACTTTGAGGACTTCGGCGAGAGCAGCCTCGAGATCAGGATCTACTATTTTACCAAAACCACCGTCTTCGCCGAATACCTTGCCGCCAAAGAAGCGGTCAACTTGAAGATCATCGAGATCCTCGAAGAAGAGGGCGTCGCCCTGGCCCTTCCCGCCCGCAGCATCCACCTCGACCCACCACCCCAGCAAAAATAGCAGAAGGTGACAGGGAACTGTTCTCTCATACCACTTTTTAAACAAATCCATAAAATAAAAGATATATCGCCGGTTAGTCGGCACAAATTGCCGAATATATGGCACTAAAACGAGCTGAAAAACAACTTCTAAAGAATATATCACCATAACTATGTCATTTTGCCTAATATTAGAACCTGGCATATAAATTGCGTATTTATAATTATAATTTAAAAATTACCTGCATATTTATACGAAAAAAAAGAAAGGTGCTAAATGAAGGATAAAGGGGGAGATTACCTTCAAAACTTTATAATTTCAAATAGGGATGTTATTTAGTGGGTGAAGGGTAAGCATAAGGTTCCTACGCTATCTACATAAAAGGAGAATGAGCATGAAACTAATTGATACGGTCATTGTTGTCGCTTATATGCTGGGTATGATTGCAATTGGATTTTATGCCAACAGGAAGCAAAAAGATACTGAAGACTATTATGTTGCCGGCCGAAATTTGGGCACAGGCTCAATTATGGTTTTGTGGGTAGCGTCGTGGGTCGGAGGCGCCTCTATCATTGGTGGTGGCGGTACCGCTTACGATTTGGGGGTAACTGCGGTATGGTATGTCGGCTCGGGCATTATCGGATGTCTATTCTTTGCGTTAACCATATCCCC
>CAZPET010000438.1:0-1535 GCA_964585625.1 uncultured Syntrophomonadaceae bacterium | reverse complement strand
TTTTCAAAGTAAAAGCCGTTTTTATCAATAAATTTCAGCAGCATTCCCCGGGCCGCCTGGGACTCCAACCAGGATGTGAGCCGGTCAAGGTTGTAGAACCAAAACCTTCTTGTTAACTTAACCAGGTTCTTCAAATCAGGGGGATCCTGGATCAACCGGCTGTCGACTTTAATCAAGGCCGGATATAAGCTGTAGCCGGCCATGACGGAGAGCCTTGTTAAACCCTTTTTTGTCTGAATAAAGGTATAGATAATCCAGGCCAGGAACACAGCATTTGCGGCCAGCGCTGCATAAGGAACTAAATCCAGGATCGGATAGGGCGCAGGGATATACTTGACTTCAAAATCACTGCTCAGGGCTATACCGATCATGACCACCGCCAATACCGTCAGGTAGCAACCGGACAGCGCCAACAGGACACAGGACACAGTAAGCAGGGTGCGGGTTTTCTTAATGACTCCCTCACGTGATGGAAATAGAGACGGCTCCGGATTTTGGTTAACCAGGATATGCCATCTCCTGCTTGTGCTGATTTCTCTCCAACCCTCTTTTTTCAGCGTTGGGGTGCTCTCTTTCTCTTCTTTGCTGTAATCAACCCGGTAGATCAGCTCTTGAGGCTGCCTTTTTTCAAAAACAAACACACGTCTGCGGTAATCAACCGATTGCAGCAAAAATCCGGCCGCGGCCATCCCGGCCAGCCACTCTTCCGTGGCCACAACATTGTATCTCCAGAAAGGCCTGAACACTCGCTTAATCATAGAAATATGCCTCCTGTTTCCTGGCGTCGGCATAGAGCATGCTGATACGCGCAATTTCATTGCGGATCAGCTCTTTCCCCGCCGGAGTAATCTCATAGATTGTTTTACGCTCGATATCGGCGTAAATCCTGATGATCTTGTCTTGCTGCATTTTGGTCAATGTTCCGTAGACGGTGCCGGAGCCCAGCCGGATCCTTCCCCCGGTCAGCTCCTCCACAAATTTGATGATCCCGTAACCGTGCCGGGGTTCAGAGAGGGAGAGCAGGATATAAAAAGCTGTCTCCGTCATGGGCAGGTATCTCTTCAAGATATTCTTGATATTCAAATTTTCACCGCCTGCTTTAAATAAATAATAGGTCACGCTGTTACTGTCGCACTGTGACTATATCACGCTGTGACATAGTTGTCAAGAGTTTATTTATTCCCGGTTGAATATCCGGCGCTCTTCAGATATGATTTAGGCATAAGATATCAACAGGATTTGGTCCTGTTTAGACTTGGAGAGAGGGATTGGATGACCGCTAAACCGCTGCCTGATAAAATTCATGTTTTACTCCCGGAAGGCGAAACCCTGCCCGTGGCCGGCGGCCGCAGCCTGCTGGAGATCGGTGCAGAGCTGCAGCCCCATTATGCAGCGCCCATTGTGGCCGTGGTGGTGGAAAACAAGCTTTACGAGTTAACCGCTGCGGTGAAGCCGCCGGCAACGGTACGGTTCCTGGACCTGACCGACAAGGAGGGGCGGCGCATCTACCAGCGCAGCCTTACCTTTCTGCTCAT
>CAZPET010000437.1:0-1539 GCA_964585625.1 uncultured Syntrophomonadaceae bacterium | reverse complement strand
TTACTACAAACCGGGACAATATTAGGGGAGGTTTCAATCACGTTGAAAATTGTTTCTACCGGCAATCTTGCCTCTCCGCTGCGTGAAAGCTTGTATCTCCTGCAGCCAACGTAACAGGTGGCTCTTTGACTCTTGCCTAAAGAGGTCTATTGTTTTACAGTAAAGGTATCTTCACGGAAAGAGAAGGGAGCAATCGTCCTTGTTCCGGAATATATTTACAAGCACCGCACTCCGGGAAAAAGAAAAGAGGCTCGATCAGCTGCTCGGCGGCTGCCGCGGAGCGCTGGTGGCCTTCTCCGGCGGCGTGGACAGCACCTTTCTTCTCTACAAGGCCGCGGCGCTGTTGGGACGGGAAAATATCCTTGCCGTAACCGCCGCCTCCCCGATCCGGCCCGCCGCTGAAACCAGGGCCGCCTGCGATATGGCCGCGCTGTTGAAGGTTCCCCACCGCCTCATCCACACTGCAGAGCTGTCCCGGGATCTGTTTCTGGATAACCGGCCGGATCGCTGCTACCACTGCAGAAAGGAGCTCTACGCATCCCTGGCTTCCCTCTCCAGCCGGGAATCCCGGCCCTGCATCATGGACGGGGCCAACCATGACGATCTCTCCGACTACCGCCCCGGTGCCGCCGCGGCGCGTGAATACGGCGTCCGCAGCCCGCTTCAGGAGGCAGCCCTGACCAAGGAGGAGATCCGCCGGCTCTCCCGCCGCTACCGCCTGCCCACCTGGAACCGGCCGGCCGAAACCTGCCTGGCAACGCGATTCCCTTACGGGGAAAAAATAGATCTTGAAAAACTCAAGCGCGTTGAAAAAGCAGAAAGCTTCCTGCGCTCCCTGGGGCTGCGCCGGGAGATCAGGGTGCGCTGCCACGGCGGAAGCGCCCGCATTGAAATAACACCCGCAGAATTCGCCCTGGTATTAAAAAAAAGAGCTGCCATCGGCTCTTGCTTCAAAAAGATCGGCTTCTCGCATATCTCCCTTGACCTCGAAGGATTCGTTTCAGGCAGCCTCAACCGCAGCCTAACTACTGAAAGCCCCGAATAGTGTCAGGGGACTGTTTTAATTATTTTTCAGGCGGTCCTCGAGCAGCTCTCCGCCGACTCCGACCTGATCCGGAGCGGTCTCCCGGAGATAGACCACAAAAGCCTCTTCACGGATCCCTGTCGCGGCGCTGGCCGCTTTCGTAAAGCTGCGGATAAGTTCTATCTTTTTCTCCCGTTCCAACCTGGGGCCGTAAAAAAATATTGTTGGCACCTCATCGCCTCCTTCTTCTCAATTTACCTGAACATAACTGCTGATGCGCATAAGACACTCCTCGATAAAGTCATCCTTCTCGATACGCAGGGTGATTGCTTCCGTCGGGCAAACGGTAACACAGCGGCCGCAGCCCCGGCATTGCTCCCCGATTACAGCTTTCCCCTCTTCAATGTTAATTGCCCTGGCAAAGCAGATGGCGGCGCATTGGCCGCAACCGCGGCAGGGCCCGTTTACTGAAACCTCAACCCCGTCCAGCTTCTGAATCGCCTTGCCGATGGGAG
>CAZPET010000436.1:0-1556 GCA_964585625.1 uncultured Syntrophomonadaceae bacterium | reverse complement strand
ATTCGGGCAGCAGCAGCGCCTGGTCATCCTCAAATTTCCGTAGCAAAAATCAAATTGCAGTTTCTCCTCTGCCGCTGTGTAGCATATACAATAACAAACGAGAAGAATGATTTGGTATTGTAATTTTCTAAAAATAGGTATTGACTTATTATGTATTTATATGCTATTTTTAGTCATCATTTTGGGTTTCAAAAAATTGCTATTAAGTTACCGTTTGCTAAAACATTGATCGGAGGAATGGAAATGGGGGAAGAAAAAAAAGAGCCAAAAGAAAGAAGACCCGGCAAGAAAGTGTTGATCTGTTCCCTGATAGCGCTTTTCGTTTTAGCGGTGCTTCTCTGTGTTTTTTTCGTTACTCCCCTGAAAGAGATGGTTTTGGCTAAAAAGGTTGCACCGGAGGTTACCCTGGAGCTGCTCAGAGGCCCTGAATTGGATGCAGAAAGCGGCAAATACCTCTTTGAAGTGGAAGCAAAAGCCACGGGCCAACCCGAACCGGAGATTACATTCAACCGTTATGATGATCCTGAGCAGGTTGGGGAAAACCGGATTACCCTGCTGCTAAAAGGCGGGGAGAGCTTCACCCTTGTGGTCCTGGCTGAAAACTCCGCGGGCAAAGCAACCGACGAATTGAAGCTGGAAACAGAGGACACAGGTGATGGCAGCGATAAGCCCGGGCCCGGGTCTGGACCCGGACCGGTATCACCGCCGGCTGCAGAAAATCGTCCGCCTGTAATCAGCAAAATTGTATTGTCAAAAGATCTGTTACAAACAGGCGGAACCTATACCGTAACCGCAGAGGTGAGTGATCCGGATGGTGACACCCTTACTTACCAGTGGAGCGTTACCGGGGGAACGGTAACCAACCTCAACGCGAACCCTATCACCTGGAAAACTCCCGCAGCGCTCGGGGACCCTCAGCTGTCGGTTGTCGTGCGGGACGGTAAGGGCGGGGAGGCGGTATTGAGCAAACAGGTGCCCGTGGGTTACCTGCGGCTTTCACCGGTTGAAGCGCAAAGCGGGCAGATCATCAAGGATCAAGAGGTCAAGGCTCCTGCATGTGTCTACGTCGGGGACAGCGATACCAACCGGATCGTGCGCGGCTTTGTCAACTTCAATATCGGCAGCCTGGAGGGGATCACGATCAAGACTGTGGAGCTCCGCCTGGCCGAACCGAAAGTCTGGGGTGATCCCACATTCATGCATGGGACCTCCGGGACAACCGGGTTGCGGGTGAACGTGGCCCTGTGGAAAGACCGGGGAAGCGAGCCTCTCGCCCTGGAGCACTTTTCTTTACCCGGCGATACAGTGGAGGGCTATACAGCCTATGATATCACGCATACCAGCCCGGCCGGGGAAGGACCCAAGAAACTTGTAGATTTGCTGCAGAATTGTATAAACAGCGGATATAACCGCTTCCTGATCCGGCTTCTATTCAGCAAGGAGGATTCTGACCTGGATAACCGCTGGGACGGTGTGGAATATCAGTTGAACACCATCAGCCTCTACTTGACCTTCTAACCCCGGAGTGGGACAGGGAGACGGGTCCCTTGTCCCAC
>CAZPET010000435.1:0-1558 GCA_964585625.1 uncultured Syntrophomonadaceae bacterium | reverse complement strand
AGCGCTCAAGGCCGATGCGCGGGGAATTACTCCGGAAAACTACTTAAATAAGATCGCCTCAAAGGTCCCCGCTGGCAGTGAAGGGTTTATGACCGTGCTGGAATGGCTGGCGCCGCCGGAAAAACCTTACAAGAAAGGGCTGATGATCGGTTTTGATGCCCGCCATGGCGCTGCGCATATCTTCCGCTCCATCCTGGAGGGGATCGCCCTGACCATGAAAAATCATCTGGATGCCCTTTGCCGGGAGTTGAATCTGGATCTGGAGCGGATCATCATTTCCGGGGGCGGCTCCAGCGGCGATCTGTTCATGCAGATCTTTGCCGATGTATTTGGCCTCCCCGCTTTCCGAAACGTCGTCAACGACTCCGCCGGGCTGGGTTCGGCCCTCTGCGCCGCTCTGGCCCTGGGTCTGTATGGCGATTATCGGGAGGCCGTCGCCGGGATGGTCCGCGTGCGAGACGTTTTCGAGCCCTGCGAGGCTCACCATCAGCTCTACCGGCAGATGAATGAGCAAGTCTACCGGCACATTACCGGTTACACCGATGCTATTTTCAAAAGATCCCATTCTTTATGTGGTTGAGGCCAAGGCAAAGGACTTTAATAATGTCACTGACAAGAGAACAGATTGTGGAGCAACTGGTTGGTATCCTGGGAGAGGATAACGTCGTTACCGATGAGGCGGTCCTGAGGCAGAGCAGCGTGGATCGTTTCAGGCGCTTCGAAGAGCTGCACGGCGTCTTTACCCAGCCGCTGCCCGCAGCTGTAGTCTATGTACACAGCACCGCAGAGGTGGCGGAGGTACTAAAATTCGCCCATAAAAACCTGATCAACGTGGTCCCCAGGACAGGGCAAACTGCCACCGAGGGGGGGCTGGAGACAGCTGTGGCCAACTCTATCGTCGTGGACGGCTCCCGGATGAATAAGATCATCAAGCTGGATACCTACAATATGCAGGCCACCTGTCAGTGCGGGACGCCTTTGCAGGTGCTGGAGGATCAGCTGAGGGCACTGGGTTACACAACGGGCCATTCTCCGCAGTCTAAACCGCTGGCCCAGCTCGGCGGCCTGGTAGCAACCCGGAGTATCGGTCAGTTTTCCACGCTCTATGGCGGCATCGAAGAGATGGTCGTAGGACTGGAGGCAGTCTTCCCCAACGGCCATATCGCCAGGATCAAAAATGTGCCCCGGCGAGCAGCGGGCCCCGATATTCGCCATGTTGTTATCGGCAACGAGGGAGCTCTTTGCTTTATTACCGAAGTGACGGTCAAGATCTACAAGTTCATGCCGGAGAATAATATCCTGCTGGGCTATACCCTCGATCGGATGAAGACAGGTTTCGAGATCCTGCGGCAGGTAATGGTCAACGGTTACCGCCCTTCGGTTGCCCGGCTTTATGACCCTGAAGATGCCGATTACCATTTTTCTCATTTCTCCGAGGGCAGATGTGTGCTCATCTTCATGGCCGAAGGGCCGAAAGCGATTGCTGAAGCTACCGCGGCTGCCATTAAGGAGATTGTAGCGCGTTATCCCGAATGCCAGGAGGTGGACAGCCGCTATA
>CAZPET010000434.1:0-1573 GCA_964585625.1 uncultured Syntrophomonadaceae bacterium | reverse complement strand
GCTCACCGCACCACTGAGTCAGCGCCCGCCCCGGATGCTCATAGCTGAAGGCAAAAGCCCCCCCGCCCCCGGCGAGAGCCACCAGGAATGAAGCAATCAATTCCAGAATGGACTTCAAATCAAAATGCTCGGGATCAAAAGTCAAGGCGATGAGCTTGTTTACATTTTCAACGGCCGAGAGAAGCGCCGGCAAACCTGGTTTACTGAAGTAATGGTACAGTGTGGTATAGAAATCGACGACCCGGACCAGGTAATCCTTCATCTCCTCCGGAGCGATAAGTGTCATCTGGGTCCAGAACCGGCCGCGTTCGTGCACCTCCAGCTCATTCAACCTGTCCGAGAGCTCAGCCAAACGCTGCGGTTCCCGCTCTTCCAGGCGGCCTCCCAGGAGCAGAAACGAACCGTCTCCAAGCCGGGCCAAGCTTACGGGCAGTCCCAGGGGATCATAAATAACCTGCTCTTCCACGAGATCCTCGTAGATCTGTGGAACACGGCTGTAAAAATCATCGTAAGCCGCTATCAGTGGAGGGTGTTTTTGATGTCTGGCCGCGGGATACAGAGAGTTATGCAGGTAAACCAACCGTCCGTTCGGATCAATCACGGCGATGGTCATTTTTAGTGTGCGGGCGAGAGCTTCCCAAAAAACAGGCCACCGGGGAGTGTGCCTTTCCCCGGGTGAATCCGGCATGTTGTAAAGCGTAATGATCATCACCTCCAGAAATAGTGGTTTCAGAAAGTAAACATAATCCTACCGGTTCCAAGGTGGCTAGAGCAGGTAAATGCCTGCGGTCATTGTGGGAGCCTCCTGCTGTTGAGTGAACGTTTTTTGCCATATTCTGTGAGGGTTTAAATGGATGTGCTTTACAGGTATAATAAATTGGTTCTAATCAACCTGTCCACCAGATTGTCGGTTTTACCTGTCAGCGCTTCTTGAAGTTACCGGAATATATTTCCTGAATTGAGTATACCAATTAGCGAAAAATATTTCAAGTGTTTTCTATGGAATATAACTTCTTATTGCTATATTGGGGTGCTTTTGTCTACTTTCGCCTTAATATCAGGGTATATCTCCCTATTGCACCACCTTCTTCATGATTGTCGATATCTGTCGTCATTTTCCATGCAGGCTCGATTACTTCCGGAAATCCTGCAAACCGGCACTGAACAAACCGGACCTCCCTGTAAAGTTTCTTTTAGCTATACCCGGGCGGTTAAAGGATTCCGGGGCCGTTTCTCGAACATTTAAAGCTAATAACGGTGCGCCTGAGATGATCTGCGGCCGCATCACAGAACTGGAGGCCGTATCGATGCTTTACTGCAGTACCCGGGGAGATAAAAAGCTTTACCCTGCCGCCGGAGCAGTTTTAAGGGGGCTTGCCCGTGACGGCGGGCTTTTTGTCCCATCCGGACCGCTGCCCACTATTGCCCTGGAACCACTGGCCTCTCCGAGCTACCTGGAGCGGGCTGCCGCCATCATCCACCCCTTTCTGGAGGAGTTCTCAGCCGCGGAGATAAAATCCTTATTAAAGAAAGCTTATGGCGGCGCCAACTTCAGCCACCCGGCGATCGCACC
>CAZPET010000433.1:0-1577 GCA_964585625.1 uncultured Syntrophomonadaceae bacterium | reverse complement strand
CGCCGTGGGGGGAAATGAGCTGGTTATGCGCGGCCCTGCCCGCACCTTCGACTGCATGGAGGATGCCGCCGGCGCCCTTGCATCAGGCGATATCGCGGAGGGTTCTGTCCTGGTGGTGCGTTACGAGGGCCCCGCCGGCGGACCGGGTATGCGCGAAATGCACGCGCTCAGCGCCCGGCTCTCGGGGATGGAAAGCAGCTGCGCCATCGTCACGGACGGCCGTTTTTCGGGATCGAGCCGGGATCTCCGCATCGGTCATGTCTGCCCTGAAGCCGCAGCGGGCGGCCCCATCGCCCTGGTCCAGGACGGCGATTTTATCCTCATCGACCTGCCCGCACGCCGCCTGGAGCTGCTGGTGGACCGGGCAGAGCTGGCCCGGCGCAGAGCGAAACCGCCGCAGCGCCTTGCCGGCAGCGGTATCCTGGAACGCTACCGCGACCGGGTCGGGCCGGCCTCGGGCGGAGCGGTGCTGACCGGGAAGAGCAGCCGGCCGCAGCACCCCGGGGACGGGTAAAGGAAAAGGAGAATCCAATATGGACAGGATCATCAGGGTAAATTTAACGGAACAGAAGATCACTGCAGAACCGGTCTCCGAGGAGTACAGGCTCTCCGGCGGCAGGGGGCTGACCGCGCAGCTGGTCACCGCCGGGGTGCCGCCGGAAGCGAACCCCATGGGTTTGCACAACAAGCTGGTGATCGCGCCGGGCCTGCTGGCCGGCACGGCCATGTCTTCCGCCTCGCGCCTCTCCATCGGGGCGAAGAGCCCGCTCACCGGAGGAATCAAGGAATCCAATTCAGGGGGCACGGCGGCAGCCTACCTGGCCCGGCTGGGGATCAAAGCGATCATCGTGGAAGGAGAAACCGGCCCGGGCAGACTGCGCTGCCTTTACCTGGGGCGGGATAAAGCTGAACTGCACCCCTTTTCGCACTCGCGCATGGGCACCTACGAAGCAGCCCGACTTCTAAGAGAAAAATATTCCGACAGGGTCTCGCTCATTCTGGTCGGCCCGGCGGGAGAGATGGGGCTGGCTGCAGCCGGCATCGCCGTGACCGATCTCCGGGGCCGGCCCGCCCGATTCTGCGGCCGCGGGGGCCTGGGAGCGGTAATGGGCGGCAAGGGCCTGAAGGCCGTGATCATCGATCCGGAGGGCACCCGCCGAACCGGCTACGCCAACCGGGAGGCTTTCATGAAAACAACGCGGGAGCTGGTCCGCCTGCTCAAGGAAACCCCACAAACCGGAGAGATCTATCCCCTGTACGGAACAGCGATCATGGTGGAGCAAACAAATGCGATGCATGCCCTGCCCACGCGCAACTTCTCCAGCGGCAGCTTTGAAAAAGCCGGCGAAATTGACGGTGAAAACATGCGCAGTCTCATCGAGCAGCGGGGCGGGGCCGGGCGCACCACCCATGCCTGTATGCCCGGCTGCGTGATCGATTGTTCCAATATCTTCCCCGATGCCGCCGGCGAGGAGATTGTCTCTCCGCTGGAATATGAAACCATCGGCCTGCTGGGCAGCAACTGCGCTATCGGCAGCCTTGATCATATCGCCCGCCTAAACTACATTTGCAATGAT
>CAZPET010000432.1:0-1577 GCA_964585625.1 uncultured Syntrophomonadaceae bacterium | reverse complement strand
CGGCGCCATAATCCGCAGCCATTTTTTTCAATAAATTTATCTGTTCCCGGGTAAACGGTATTCCCTTTTTCAGACGATCCGCGGTAAGGTTTTGTTCAATTTCCCCCGGGGCAAATATATTCTGGGCTGAATTGACCCGCGGCGCTTCATGCAGCCCGGTAATATATTCAGAGACCCTCTGTTTAAAAGTCTCCGTCTCCATGAATGCCTCTATTTTTATCGCCATCAGCAGGTGACCGGCGTTTACAGGTCCGCTGTAATCATTAAGCTGTTTGACCGCATCGCTGTAGCCGCCCCCTGCAAGCATGCCGGCCATCAGGTCGATCAGCACGGCCAGGACATATCCCTTGATCCCTCCCATGGGTAAAATGCTGCCCTGCAAAGCTTTGACCGGGTCGGTGGTTGGATTGCCCTCTTCATCCAGAGCCCAGCCCCCCGGTAATTCAACACCCTGATCGGCGCACAGCCTGATCTTCCCCCGGGCGGTGACCGAGCTGGCCATGTCGACAACTATGCTCTCGCCTCCATGACCGGGGATGGCCAGGGCCATAGGATTGGTGCCCAGTAAAGGTTTTTTGCCGCCAAAGGGGGCCATTGCCGGACTGGAATTGGTCAATACGATGCCGAGCATATCAGGCAGCGCCTGCATGGCATAATAAGCGGCCACCCCAAAATGGTTGCTGTTGCGCACCCCTACCAGCCCGACCCCGGATTTACCGGCAATATCGATGGCTTTCTCCATGGCCCGGGAAGCGATTACCTGCCCCAAGCCGTTATCACCGTCCATAACCGCGACAGTATCATATTTGCTGAAAAGTTTAATATCCGGGCGGGCATTGATCAAACCCATGCTGATGCGCTTCAAATAAGCCGGCAGCCGCGCAATGCCGTGAGAGCTGATCCCTCTCAGCTCCGCGCAGACTATTACATCCGCTGCTTTTTCCGCATCTTTTCGATCGATCGAGACGGCCTGCAGCAAACCCGTGCAGATTTCCTTTAACATCTCGTGCTGAATTAAAACTGCAGCTTCTTGCATCAAAGAACCTCCTCATTCGCCGGGACAAGCTAAAATTGTGAAGGGACAATTTCCGGTAAAATGTATTGCAACCAGCTGCTGTAAATTGCCGGGGTTATACCGGACGGGAACCGGTATCAGTCGGCAGGTGAAGCAAGAGTGTGTCGGACTGCCAACCGGTCAACATTGACAAAAAAGCAATGGGGGCCGTTTACGGGGAAGCCGCCCGGGGCGGCTTCCCCCTCCTGCCGGCTTTTCACATCAATATCTAAGACTCCAGAATTTTATACAACGTCGGAAGTATAGATTTTTGCCATCCTGATGCGGCAGACACCATCTTCAAACTCAATCGGGATAATTTCAGGCGGCATACTTCCGTTCTGCTCCATAGAATACATCACCACATTGGCAATCGGGCAGCTGAGCGGCTGCTTACCCCGCCTGGTAAAGCCTTCGGTGATATTCTTAAGGCAGCATCCCTTCACCCTTATGGTTACCGAAACATTATCCTCCTCCATCTCCGCTTCCTCAATAAAACCATTGTCTTGCATCCACTTGAGCA
>CAZPET010000431.1:0-1585 GCA_964585625.1 uncultured Syntrophomonadaceae bacterium | reverse complement strand
CGGCATTTCGGGCAGCGGTGGAAATGGCCCTTGGCCTCGTTCTGGGCTATGGCGAAGGCGGCTTCGTGCTCCCGGTGCCATTCCGGGGTCATCCCCTGGAAGCGCTCGCTCAATATGTCGGAGCCCCGTTCCGCGCCGTAGCCGAGGTCATACTGGCCGGCGATCTGGCTAACAGTGCCGATGATACCGCCGATATTGCGAAAAAGGCGCCCCTTTTTATAGGTTTTCGATTCGATGAATTTGGTCTTGTAGCCCTCCTGGCAGAGGTCGCAGTAAAAGGTAAACTGGAACCCGGCATCGGTGCTGTTATCCTCAAAATTGTCGGTAAACGGTTGAAGCGACATCCCCATTCCTCACTCTCTTAAAATTATTTCAAGGGTTTCCCGCAGTAAATACAGCTGTCGCCTACCGGCGGCTGCTCTTTCCGGCACTTCCGGTGGGGGCAGACAACCGTGAGGCGGCGGTCGCAGTGCTCGCAGTAATCGCCAAAAAAAGTGGTTTTTCCGCAGCCCGGGCAGACGCACTTCAGCTCCAGCCCGCAGCTGTTGCAGCTGACATACCCTTTCTTGATCGGGTTCCTGCACCTGGGACAGCGCAGCTGCAGGGGATTGACCTTGCCGCAAAGGGGGCAGCTGTTTGAATCGGGAGGAATCAACCTGTCGCAATAACGGCAGGGATGCATGTAACCCGGCAATCGATCACCTCCTCGCGGTTGTTTAAGTTTTACATGCCGGCGGCTTAGCCCCGGCCCTTGCTCCAGATCTCGTCGTCGTTTTCCGCGCTGACATTGAAGCGCAGCAGGGCGGTCACATCCTCCTGCCACTGCTCCGGTGAAGAGTGGCTTACCCTGCCGATAAAGCGGGCCCGCAGCTCCCGCAGGGCGGGGAGTTTGTTTACCGCGTAAAGGTATTTCAGGTAGCGTGGCTCCCGCAGCTTTTCATCGGGGAGGTAAACCGGCTCGCGCCGGAAATTTATCGCCAGCATGCCGCGATTGATCTCTTTCTTCAAAATTTCCGCTTCGCGGTGCAGCGCGGTGAGGTCGCGGCAGCGCCGGTAGTCGCGCCGGCTGCTCAGCCGGAAGAAATAGGTGGCCTGCCCGCTGCCCTCACCGGCGGAGAAGGACTCCATGGCCACGGCGTTGCCGGGCCTCTCCGGCTCGATGCTGTAGATGGGGATCAGGAACCAGATATAGAGGCCGCTCAGGTCGCCGACCAGCCCTTTTTTGATCCCGATGCAGATCCTCTCCTGCTGCGCGATTGCCTTAAGATAATTGTATGACTCCTTCACCGGCGAGAGTTCGATCTTTTTCTCCAGCTCCGTCCAGAGGAGAGGCGAGATCGCTTCAATCTCGCTGCGCGCGGCGGCCTTGCCGTCCCTGAGCAGGGCGGCGGCCTTTCTGACTGACGCCGGCTCCACTGCCGGAAGCAGTTCGCGCAGGGTGCTCTCCGTTTCCTTGTTTAGCCTGTTCATGGAGGCGGCCAGAGCCTTCTTGAAAGGGTCCAGGTGGGGGCCCATCATCGAGAAGGTAATTTTATGATCTGCGGATGTGGTCAGGATCAGGGCGTAGTCTTCGGCGGTTACGGTT
>CAZPET010000430.1:0-1588 GCA_964585625.1 uncultured Syntrophomonadaceae bacterium | reverse complement strand
CCCGCTCACCAGGAGCGTGCCCAGGGTCCGGGAAAAGCGGGCCACTATCATGGTGCCGTAGATCTTGCCGTAAAGCGGCAGCTGCAGCTGCATGCGGTCGAAGCGCTCCCGCCCCTGCGGGGTGCGCAGATAGCGCCGCAGCGCGATAATTATCAGAAGCAGCAGGGCGATGATCAGGTACCAGTAACCGGTGACAAAGCGGCTCAGCCCCAGCAGCGCCCGGGTAAGAAAGGGCATTTCAAAGCCCATATCCTCAAATATGCGGGAAAATTGCGGCAGGACAAAGAAGACCATCAGAGCCATCACCGCCACGGCCAGCCCCGAAACGATGATCGGGTAAAGGGTCGCCGTGCGGATCTTCTCTTCAAGGTCGTGCTGGTTCTCAAAATGCGCGGCCAGCCGCTCCATGACCGCATCGAGGATGCCGCCGGCCTCTCCCGCCTCGACCATGCTGGTAATGATTTTAGGAAAGAAGTTGCCGTGCTTCTCCAGGGCGCCGGCCAGGGTACCGCCGCGCTCAACATCAAGCGACACCTCGATAAGCCGCTCCTTTAAAGCGCTGTTTTCGGACTGCTGCGCCTGGATTTTCAAGATCTGCAGCACGTTGATCCCCGCCTGCAGCATGGTGGCAAACTGGCGGCAGAAGATCATGAAATCGCGGCTTTTCGGCTTCTTATCCCGCAGCCTTGCGCGAAAGCGCTCCAGGGAGGCCTCCTGCCGCTGCAGCGCCGCGGCCTGCTCCTTGATGCTGATCACAAAGAGCTCCTGCGCGCGCAAATGTTCAATGGCTTCGCGCAGGTTCGGAGCGCTGAATGTGCCCGCGTCGGTCTCCCCTTCCCAGTTTTTGGCAACGTAACGAAAAGTCGGCAAGCTGCTTTCTCCTTTGCTAACGATAACGTCCCTGTAAATCAGTTAACCCTGCCGCGGCTCCATCCGCTTCCACCCGGCCGCGGTTGAGAGACCTGGTCAGTTCGTCGGGATCGGTGGCATTCTCTATCGCGGTCTGCCGGTCGATCACTCCCCTCCGGAAAAGCTCCTCCAGGTGACTGTCCATCAGCTGCATCCCCTGGCGCCCCCCGGTTTGGATTGACGAATAGATCTGGTGAATCTTTCCTTCGCGAATCATGTTGCGCACCGCCGGGTTGCTCACCAGGATCTCCACCGCCGGAATACGTCCCTGCCCGTCTTTACGCCTGAGCAGGCGCTGGGCGACCACTCCGATAAGGGTGTTCGCCAGCTGGATACGGATCTGCTGCTGCTGGTGGGGCGGAAAGACATCGATAACCCGGTCAATCGTCTGCACCGCGTCAACAGTATGCAGCGTGGCCATGACCAGGTGGCCGGTCTCGGCGGCGGTGATGGCCGTGGAGATCGTCTCCAGGTCGCGCATCTCGCCGACGAGGATGACATCGGGATCCTGGCGCAGCGCCGCCCGCAGCGCCGCGGCAAAGCTGCTGCTGTCGTGCCCGATCTCCCGCTGGTTGATCATGCAGTTTTTGTTGTGATGCAGGTATTCGATCGGATCCTCCAGCGTAACAATATGGCAGCTGCGCTGCTGGTTGATCAGATCGATGATCGAGGCCTGGGT
>CAZPET010000429.1:0-1589 GCA_964585625.1 uncultured Syntrophomonadaceae bacterium | reverse complement strand
CTATCTTTTTGCTATAATTGCTCCAGGCAAAAGCAAATTCCTATCTTTCTATAATTGCTCCAGGCAAAAGCAAATTCCTATCTTTTATAATTGCTCCAGGCAAAAGCAAATTCCTATCTTTTCGAATCAATGCACCGGGTTCTCGATGAAGTATGGGCCGAGCTCTTCAGGGTGATGAAAGCAGGGGCGATAGCCTGTATCAATATCGGCGATGCCACGCGCTCAATCGGGGACCGGTTTCAGCTGTTCGCCAACCATTCGCGAATTCAAAGCAAGTTCATGGAGATCGGCTTTGACGTGTTACCCGCTATCCTGTGGCGCAAGCAGACCAACGCGCCGAACAAGTTCATGGGTTCGGGGATGCTGCCTGCAGGGGCCTACGTTACATTGGAGCATGAATATATTTTGATCTTCCGGAAGGGCGGCAAAAGGATTTTTGATTTGCCCGAAGAGAAAAAAAGAAGGAGACAAAGCGGCTATTTCTGGGAGGAGAGGAACAGGTGGTTCTCGGATATCTGGGACTTTAAAGGGACCGGCCAGGGGATCAACGGTCAGAATCTCAGAAGTAGAAGCGCGGCCTATCCCTTTCTACTGCCGTTCCGCCTGATCAATATGTACTCTGTATTTGGCGACACTGTCCTCGACCCCTTTCTGGGTACCGCCACCACCACGCTGGCGGCGATGGCCTGCGGCAGGAACAGCGTCGGTTACGAGACGGATTCCGGCTTTGCCGTCTACATAAAGCGCCGGCTGGAACAAGAGATTGATCAGATCAACAGTTACAACCTGCAAAGGCTAAAAAATCACATTGAGTTTGTCAGGGAGCACACTCTAGAAAAGGGTAGTTTAAAGTACTTGAACAGCCATTTCGATTTTCCGGTGATGACCGGGCAGGAAAAAGAGCTGAAGCTGCTCTTTGTCAGATCTGTAGAAGAAGTCGAATGCAATCTTTTCAAAACCACTTACCTGGACGATGAACATATCAAGGGCACCGCGGACGAGGCATGCCTCGCCCCTACAAAAAGCCGCCTTCGCTAACGGTTTTTAAGCCGGCGTCAGGGCAGAACTTAACAGCAGGCCGCCCAAAATGGCCAGCAACGTGCTCAGCAGAGTCCCGGCCAGGTAGTATTCGGCGAAGTCCCTGTTCTCCAGCTCCTTGTAGCGGGCGATTGACTTGGCCGTCAGAACAAACGCGATCGATGTAAAGGCGTTGGCCAGGGCAAGGGATAAGATCAGCGCCCGCTCGAGCATGCCGATATAGCGTCCGGCCTGGCGGGTGTCGCCGAATTTGCCGGCGGGACCGGGCAGGCGCAGCGCTTCTAGGTCCAGAACCTTGCGAACGAGCACCGCACCGCCGAAAATGACATAACAGTAGACCACGGCTATGAGCAGAAATTGCGCAGCCCCGCCAAGAAGAGATCTGCCTGCCGGAGTAAGCAGGCTCTGATAAAAGGATGCTAACGGTTCACACAGAGGCGGGTCTATCCACCGCCAGGCGGCGAAGATCAGCAGGAGATGCAGCGCCTGGTCCAGCAAAAAGATCAGCGCATCGGCAGGATGAGCGGGGGAGAAGAGGCGGTTCTTCAGCC
>CAZPET010000428.1:0-1592 GCA_964585625.1 uncultured Syntrophomonadaceae bacterium | reverse complement strand
GGATCAAGCGTTTAGGCAAGGACATGGGTCTGGCCGCGGTGAAAAGGCAGCACGAATATGAACAGTACTGCTGCCTGCTGGAGAAAGACCCGGAGGCCACCTACGGGGAGATGTGGCAGCTTCTCGGGGTAGCTGAGCAGGGCCGTAAGCGCGCCCCCAAGGATTTCGACTTCTTGCCCGAAGAACCCCTTAAGAGCGAGCCCGGACATTTCCTGCCCCGGACCCCGGAAGATCTGGCAACGGTACCGGCGCAGGTCATGGAAGAGGCTATCCAGATCCTAGTGGAGCAATACGGCTGCAAAAAGGGGCAAGCCGAAGCGATGGTCCGGGCAATCGCCGGCATCAGGGCCTGGTGTTGTCCCAAGGTAAACGAGCTTTTACCCGGCCAGCTGGTCTGGCTTACTTACAGCACCAAAAAAAGTCGCCGCATTGATCCAAAGCTCTTTGTGCCGGTGGTCTTAACCTTACTTACCCCGGATGAGCAAACGCTCGCTTTAAAGCACCACGGCGAGTTCAAAGCGCTGAAGGTCAGACAAATTGAGCGGATGACCACCGAAGCCTGGCGGCAGGACGGGGTGCTGACCAGCAGCGATTTGGAATGGCTGACCTTTGCCGGCTCCGCCACCATCCGGCTTTGCCTGGAAGCATACCAGGAGCGCTACGGTGTAATCCTGCCGACAGCAGGAACCATTCTGGATATGGGCCGAACGCTCACCCACAAAAAGATTGTGGTGGAGATGGCCTTAGACGGGATGACCACCAAGGAGATCGCCGAGCGTATCTACCACACACCCGTGGCGGTGGACGCGTATCTGAAGGCCTTCGACAAGCTGCTGATCTTACGCTACTACCGGATGCCGATGTCGGCGATTATTAGGGTCATGGGCCACGGCCGTAAGCTCATCGAAGAGCACCTGGCCCTGGCGGAGAAGCATTTCCCGACAGAAGACGCGCTTAAGACTTATCTTGAAGGACGTGGGGTTGCATTGGAAAAGGTATGTTAGGGGGATTAGCTGTTATCTATACGTTGTTGTTCGTGGATGGCAGGCAAACACAGTCGGGCGCGTGGCGGCAAAACCGTAGAGGTTGGCAGGCATGAAGTTTCTTGACGGAATGCAGGTTAAACTGGTGGATTACATTTGTCTGGATGGCCAGGTTATCGTGGATAAATTCGGCGGGGCGGTCGCGGTTGGCCAGGATACCGCCCACCCGGGCCGCGGCGAGGAACACGCAGTCCGGCTGTTCCCGCGTAAAAAACAAGGCTGTTGCCGCCCGGTCGCGCAGGTCCAGCTCGGAGCTGGTCCGGACAACCAGGTTCCGGTAGCCCGCCGCTTCGAGCCGGCGCAATATGGCGGAGCCGACCAGTCCGCGGTGCCCGGCGATATAAATTTTACTGTTCAGATCCATATTCGCCGCCTCCTTCCTGCAGGCAGTTGCGCTCGCGGGCCGCCTCTTTCAGATCGGCCTGCACCATCATCCGGATCAGCTCCGGCAGGGCCACCCTGGGGCGCCACCCCAACGCGGCCCGCGCTTTCGAGGCGTCGCCGGTGAGGCAGTCCACCTCGGTCGGCCTGAAGTAACGGGGATCCACC
>CAZPET010000427.1:0-1595 GCA_964585625.1 uncultured Syntrophomonadaceae bacterium | reverse complement strand
ACTGGACACAGCGCTGCCAAGATGCCTTTTACGAACTCTACGGCTCTGCAGGAGGCAGGTATCCTGAACGGGCCAGGCAGTCAGTTGCCCTGAGGGCCCCCGCAGGCGCCGGGGTGCCCTTCGCCGCTTTGATTGATCCATCTAATCCCGATTCCGGGGCATACGGAGGCATGAGTTTTGTTATCTTCCCCATGGCAGACCGGCCGGCCCTCCTGGGCATGGTTATCGGCACCCAGGGCCTTAGTCCCGATGAAGAGGTCCTCGCCCGGCCTGGCCACGGCCGTAAGGTAGCCGCCATCTGTAACTGGCTCAACAAGCAATACGGCCGGGGGGAGATGGTTGCCTGGGCCAAGCAGGACCCGGCCCGCATCGATCTGGATATGCCTGGGAACATCAAGGCCCTTTTTACAGACTATCACCCTGTCTTTGCCCGGTACGGCAGAGTAATCTATGGTCTCTATGCCCCCAACCCGAACCGTCAAGGCACGGAAGAATGCCTCAAGGCTTTTCTAGACCTGATGTTTTCAGAAAGAGGCCATCAACCCTTAAAAGGAGCTGAAACAGACGCCAGGCGGATTCAAGCTTCGTATTACGCCCACATGCTCCCTGATTGCAGCGCAGAAGAGGTGGACGCACTGCTGGCGCGGCGCAAATATGTGGTTCTCCAGGGGCCTCCGGGAACCGGCAAAACCCGCATGGCTTTAGAGCTGCTAAAAAATAAATACGAGAACAACGGCATGACCATCCAGTTTCATCCCAACACAACTTACGAGAACTTCGTCGGAGGTCTGGCTCCTCTCCATACTGAGGGAGACTTGGGGTTACAGTTTGCACCCAGACCGGGTTTTTTGATGGAAGCTGCTATGAAAGCTGATGCTCAACCGGACAGGCCCTATCTGCTGCTCATCGATGAAATCAACCGCGCAGATTTGTCCAAGGTGCTGGGTGAAGCGATATTCCTTTTGGAACCCCAGGAGACCGGCCGCACCCTGAAGCTGCCTTATGATTTTGGCGAACCCCTGCACACGCAGCTAACTCTTCCTCTTAATCTTCACATTCTGGGCACAATGAACAGCTCTGATCGCAGTATCGCCATTGTGGACATAGCCGTGCGCCGGCGGTTTGCTTTCATGAAACTGTGGCCCCAGACAGCTGTGGTAGAGAAACACGGCTGCGAGTTGATGCAGCGTGCCTTTCAAGAGCTGCTCAACATTTTTGTGGAATATGCCGGTGGGGAATCCCTGGACCTGTTACCCGGCCACTCTTATTTTCTTGAAAAGGAACCACGGCAGGCGCTTACTTCGCTGCGCGTCAACCTGGTTCCTCTGCTGGAAGAATATCTGAACCAGGGCTATGTTGCTGCTTTTGCTGACTCTATTCAGGCATACCTCCAGTGGTTGGAGAGCATGTCATCATGAACATAATCAAGTCAGCCCGGGAAACTGCATGTTTTGAAGCAGAGGACTACTCTCAATTAAAGCTTCCAGCAGTCGCCCTGATCAAAGGGACGGTGCCCAGGCGTCCTCAAGGACAGTCTGCCCGCCTGGCCCAGCAGTTTCTCAAGCAAAACCGGGGTATTTTACGGGACTTTGCCG
>CAZPET010000426.1:0-1598 GCA_964585625.1 uncultured Syntrophomonadaceae bacterium | reverse complement strand
AAGAATATGATCGCCGGAGATAAATATCTTCCTGGACTGCTCGTAAAGACAAAGGTGGCCCGGCGTATGGCCCGGCGTATGGATACAGGTGAAGGTATAGGGTCCGTATGTAAGGCGATCCCCCTCTTCAAGAAACTCGAAATCGATGGGGCCGGTGGGGCTGTAGCGATATCCGGGGTGCCGGGAGAGCGCCTCCTCCAGCTCTCTGTCGCTGAAGCCGTGTTTCCGAGCTACCTCGAAAAGCACCTTCCAGAGCTCGCTGAAGCCGGCAAGGAGCGCATCGGGCCGGTTGAAAAATATACGCGAAGTGGGAGCAGCCAGCTCGCTGACCAGCCCCAGGTGATCTGCATGTAGATGGGTGATGAAAAAATCGGTCTGCGCCAGATCCAGCCGCAATTCATCCAGCGCTGCATCAAAGGCCTCGCGGCATTCCTTCCGGTTCATCCCCGTGTCGACAATAAGGTTGCGCTCTTCCCCCTCGATCAGGTAAGAATTGGTGGCCTTGAGGGGATTGTTCGGCAGGGGGATCTCCGCCCTGAAAAGTTGGGGCAGTACTTCTTCGACAAACGGTTTACTCATAATTTAACTCCTTTGGCCTGCATTATTTGACGGTAACCAAATTCTTTCCCGGTGGGGAAACCCAATGATGGGCTCACACCCTGCTCCACGCCGGGAATAAATCTTCTTAATCTTATCACATTTCCAGGGGAAGGGCATGGACAACAAAGATTGTCCCTTCTGTCCCGCGTTCTTGCCCTTTTAGGCTAAAGGGGGAATTCGAAGACGCTGCCGGCCCGGTGCTCGAGGCATCTCTCCCCGAAGGCCCGCCGCAGCGCGCAGGTCGCCCCGATGCCGGTGCAGTGACAGGGGGCGATCATCTCCAGGCTAAACCTTTCTAGCCGGGCAATTATTGAGCCCAGCTGCTTCTCCGGAGTATGCAAAAGGTGGGTCCCGCCCAGGACGGCGCAGATCCTGCCGCGCTCCTTCAGGAAGAGGATGTGCCCCAGGGTCTCGACAAGGCCGGCATGAGCACAGCCCAGCATAACAATGAGGCCGGCGCTGCTCTCGATCACCATCGCTTGATCGTCGCGGAGCAGATCTTCGGTAAAGCGATTCCCTTTTTTTAATAAGAAAGAAGGGCCCGGCGGCTTCTCAGCCGCGACCCGGGGGATCTCTCCTGTAGTACTGATCCCCTCGCAGGGTGATTGCGGCCCCCGGCTGAGCTTGAAATCTGCTCCCAGGGCCTCCAGCTCGGCGCGCCGCCGGGGTATCCCGATATAACGGGGTTCCTGACCCTCTCGCAGCGAATATTTCTCGTCAAAAATATCGGGATGGCCGTAAACAGGCAAAGAAGAGTGGCGGTTCATTTTTAGAAGCGCTTCCAGTCCGCCGGTATGATCGTAGTGTCCGTGGCTTAAAAAGACAGCGTCGAGGCGGCTCAGGTCCACCCCGAGGGCCGCTGCGTTTTTCTCCAGCGTAGCGCCGGCTCCGGTATCGATGAGAATCCTTTGCCCCCGCGCTTCCAGGAGCATGGCCAGGCCGTGCTCGCCCAGCAGCCCGGCACCGGGCGCCCTGTTTTCACAGATCGTCGTTATCTT
>CAZPET010000425.1:0-1602 GCA_964585625.1 uncultured Syntrophomonadaceae bacterium | reverse complement strand
TTCCGCGAAATCAGCTCGGGCCGTAACCCAACGAATAGATTCTTCAACCGAGGAGGATGGTGCTATGAATCCGGCAATCAGGTTAAACGATGTTAAAAAAACGCTGGGGGGCCGCGAAGTCCTGTGCGGGATTAGCTTCACTGTGGAGACGGGAGATATCTTCGGGTATCTCGGTCCCAACGGTGCCGGCAAGACTACCACGATCAGAATCTTGATCGGCTTGCTGCAGGCTGACTCGGGTGGGGTCGAGGTCCTGGGCCGGGATATCACCCGCGGGGAAACCCGCAGGCAGATCGGCTTTGTCCTTGCCCCGGACGGACTTTACGACAACATGACCGCCGGGGAAAACCTGGCCCTTTACTCCCGGATCTACGGCGTTGACCGTAGCGAAGACAGGATCACCCAACTCCTGAGGGCGGTCGGCTTATGGGAGAGGGCCGGTGACAAGGTGGGCGCTTACTCCAGGGGTATGAGACAGAGGCTGGCCCTGGCCCGGGCGATGGTGCATGACCCGGCGGTTCTGCTGCTCGATGAACCCACGGCCGGGGTTGACCCGTCCGGTCAGCTTGAATTGAGGGAGCTGATCCTGGACGTGGCCCGGCGGGAAAACAAGACTGTCTTTTTCAGCTCGCACAACCTGGACGAGGTGCAGCGTATCTGCAACCGCATCGCCCTGATCGACAAAGGAGCTATCAGGCTCTACGGTGATCTGGCCGGCCTGCGGCGGGAGCTGGGCGGCGGCACAGTGGTGATCGAGACCGCCGGGGAGCTTCCAGAATCGCTGCCCGCCGAGCTGGAGGGGCTATCCGCCCTGGGATTCCGGGAAATAGAGGGGCGGCGGCTAATCTTTACGCCCCCGGAGGGAACGAAGGTTTCGGATCTTATCAGCTTCCTGGCCGGGCGGGGGGTAAAAATCGAACAGGCGACGCGGCATGAAGCCTCCCTGGAAGAGCTCTACTCCACCATCATAAAAGAGGCCGGACAGTTATGAGAGAACTAATCCCGATTATTGCCGCCAGTATCAGGAATAACCTCAGGGTAAAGACGGTCATTCTCCTTGTCGCTGTAACTGTGATCTTTGTCATAGGAGTGACTGCGATTTTCTGTATTATCTCTATTGAGCCGTCTATGGAGCAGCTGTTTCCGGACCGGGCTGCGCTGGAACTCTACCTCGGTCTGATCATCTACAGCGCCTGCTTGATGGGGCTGGGCATAAACCTGAATAGCTTTGCCTTTCAATCGATGACCCGGGAGAAGGCCCGGGGCAATATTGAATCGCTCCTGGCCACGCCGCTTCGGGCCAAAGAGATCTGGCTGGCCAAAAGCCTGGCCGTATTTTTACCCGGATTGGTTCTCGGTGTTGCGCTGGCCCTGGTCACCCTTGTCGCCGTCAACTATATCTATTTTGTGCCCAGCATCGGCTTCCTGGTGAATCCCTGGATCGCGGTAAACAGCTTCGTGGCTGCTCCACTGGTTTACCTACTTCTTAGCCTCCTGGTGCATCTGGTCGGGCTGACCGGCAAGCCGGTCACCGGCAACGTGATTGCCCAGGTCTTTCTGCCCGTGTTTACAAGTCTAATGATTAACCTGGCCACCCATAAC
>CAZPET010000424.1:0-1602 GCA_964585625.1 uncultured Syntrophomonadaceae bacterium | reverse complement strand
GGATAAAGCTTCTCTTTGCTGTTTTTTTCCCAGATGATCTTGCCGCTGTTTGTCTCCATCAGCAGGGCGGCCTCTACCTTGATCTCAAAATCCGGTGCGGGTATCACCACGTTTTCGGCGGCTTCAGCGAAAGACAACGTAAGAATAGCAAAGAATAGAAGCAGCGGGAGGATCAGCCGTAGCAACTTCACCGCTCAAATCCCCTTTCATTTTTTTACTATTTTCTCCAAGGCAGGCTGAAATCATACCGCATTAACTTAAGTTAGTTGATTCGGTGCCTGGCACCGATTCAACTAACTTTCAGGTTGGAGGAAGGAGATGCCGTTCTCCAGAGGGGGGAGCTGCAGCCAGCCGGCGGCGGAGGCGCCCAGATCGGCAAAGGAGGAGCGGGTGCCCAGATCACGGCTTTGCCGCAGCGAGGGGCTCCAGGCGATCAGGGGGACATATTCGCGGGTATGATCCGTTCCCGGAAAAGTGGGATCGCAGCCGTGGTCGGCGGCGATGAAAAGAAAGTCTTCCGGACGGAGCAAGCCGAGGATCGTCCCGAGGTGTTTGTCGAAACGCTCCAGGGAGGCGGCGAAACCGCGGCTGTCATTGCGGTGGCCGTAAAGAGTGTCAAAATCTCCGAAAGTGGCCCAGATCAGGCCCCGGGGGAGCTCTTTCAGCAAGCTCAGCAGGTCGGCGGCGGTAGCTTCATTGTTACCGCCGGGCCGGTGCACGGTGACCCCGCGGTGGTTGAAGATATCGGCCACTTTTCCAATCACGGCTACCGGGTAACCGGCCGCTGCGGACTGATCCAGAAGAGTCGTTCCCGGCGGAGAGAGAGAGATATCTTTCCTGCGGGCAGTCCGCTGGAAGGCGCCGGGCTCACCGGTAAAGGGGCGGGCAATGACCCTGCCGACGGCATGCTCTCCCTGAAGGATTTCGCGCGCCGCAGCACACCAGCGGTAGAGTTCTTCGGGATGGACCAGCGCCTCATGGGCGGCGATCTGGAAGACGCTGTCCGCCGAGGTATAGACTATGGGACGGCCGCTCTGCAGGTGGCGCTCTCCCAGATCCTTGATGATCTCCGTCCCCGAAGCGGGGATGTTGCCCAGGACGGGCCGCCCGATGGCATTTTCAAATGCGCTGATGATCTCCGGAGGAAAGCCCTGCGGGTAAACCGGGAAGGGCTTCTTCAAGACCACGCCGGCCAGCTCCCAGTGGCCGCTGGTGGTATCCTTGCCCGCGGCGCGGGAGGCCATCCGCCCGTAATATCCCGCCCTGTGCAGCGGAGCCGGCCGGGAAGAGGGAGGGCTGCCTGTCGAGAGGGAGAGGATCTCTTCCAGACCGAGACGCCGCAGGTTGGGCAGGGCCACCGGCCCCTCTGCGGAAATCACATGAAGCAGGGTGTTGGCTCCGGTATCGCCATAAACGGCGGCATCAGGCAGCGCGCCCACGCCGGCCCCGTCGAGGACAGCAATCACCGCCCGACGCCGGGTCAAGATCTCGCGTTCAGGCGCGCGGGTGGGTTTTATCATAGACTTCACGGATTTTGCGCCGGGTGATCTGGGTATAGATCTGGGTGGTGGAGATATCTGAATGGCCCAGCATCTCCTGGAC
>CAZPET010000423.1:0-1605 GCA_964585625.1 uncultured Syntrophomonadaceae bacterium | reverse complement strand
TATCCGGCGGGAATTCTTGGGCGCCGTGCTAAAAAACAATCCACCGGGTTGGCAGCTGGTCCGGATTGCGCTGCGGCCGCTGCTCAGGCCGAAGCCGCCTCGCCTGCTAGGGCCGGAAACTTTCCTCTCGCCCCAGCGTCTACTGAGCCGGGAGCGAGATCGTCCCCTGGAGATGGAGCCGGAAGAGCCGGATTATGAGGCCTGGGCGGCTTACCAGGCTGCGGAAGAGCAGCGCAAGGAGCGGACGATTAAACTGTTAAAGCGTTTTTTTGGCGCTATCCTGGAAGCGTTAACCCGGAGCAACCTGGTAGAGACGCCCGCTCTTGCCGCCGCGGCATTGAGCCCGGGTGATGCCAGAGAAGAGGTGGCTGCTTTCGCCTACCTGCTCCTGTTACTGCACCAGGGGCGCCGGATCCATGCCTCTCTCCCCTGGGAATACGTGCCCGGCGATGAAGACCTGGTGGAGTATGCCTTTTATCAGCTGCTCCAGGAGCGGCCGGAACTAGCTACCATCGGGTGGGTTCGGGTGGATACGGATTCAAAGATTGTGCAGCTGCCGCATGGTATCGAGCTGCGCAATATAATCATGCGAAGGGTGAGCGATGATGCAGTACAGCCATAAGACAGTGGAGACGGCGCTCGAGCTCTTGAAGGAGCTTTTGGAGCACCCGGTGGTGGAACGAACTACGCATGAAGACCTGGTGGGCCGGGTACGTTTTGATCCCGAGGTGCGGAACCTGTGGCGGGAGATTATCGAACCCCTGTTTGAAATTAGCCTGATCGCGGCGGGGGACCAGTTTTACCTGGCCGGAGGGTTGACGGGCGGTATCTTCAGCTACAGCAACGAAGAGCTGCGCCACCTGCTGGGGGTGCAGAAGAACCGGGAGCTCTTTCTCTGTTCTTTTATCGTCATCACCCTTTTGGCTGCTTTCTATGACAGCGACGATGGGATCGGTCCCTCACGCGAGTCGCTGCCGGTAAATGAGCTGGCCGGGATGGTGACTACGCATCTGCAAGAACTGGAAAAAACCCCGGAGGTGGAGGAGCTGGAAAACCGGACCCGGGTTAATCTGCGCGAACCGGCAGAGCTGTGGCTGGATCTTCCCTATCAAAAAATTGATGTTGTGCATATCCGCAGTTCTGACTGCCGCCTGGCCTATTTACTCAAGACGATCGATCTTTTACAGATGCACGGCCTGGTCCGGCTGGTTCACGATCGCCAGATCTTCCCCTGCGAGCGCTTAAACCAGCTGATCGCCCATTACTATAATCAACAGTCCCGAAAAAACGAAATACTGGAGATGCTCCGCAGCGGTTTACGCCCCGACGGCACACCGAAGCAGGAAAATAAAGCTTTGTAAATGAGGCGTAGAGGCCGGCGCCTGCCAGCACTGGTTCAATCAGGAGCTTCGCCGGCAAGGATTAGCGGAACAAATCACTTCAAGGGAGGCGGTGAATATGCCCCGGATTAACCGGGTCAGGGTGCACAATATCCATTTTGAAACGGGCGGCCAGCCCCGGATCTACCATGATACCGTCTTCGAGCCGTTTGGTGAGAACACGCTCGTATTGCTGGGCAACGGTGGCGGCAAAACGCTGCTGCTG
>CAZPET010000422.1:0-1610 GCA_964585625.1 uncultured Syntrophomonadaceae bacterium | reverse complement strand
CTTCGGCCCCCAGCCCATTCAATCGCCATATCTCATCGAACAGCCCGACTTTGTTGCCTGCCACAATCCTTCCTATGTCACCCGTTACAAGCTTCTTGAGGGGATCAAGGCAGGCGGCATCTTTTTGCTCAACTCGCCATGGAGCACCGATGAGATGGAAGCGCGTCTGCCCGCAGAGCTAAAGAGAGTTATCGCCAATAAGAAACTAAAATTCTACAATGTCGACGCAGTCAAGATCGCCCGCTCGGTGGGCCTGGGCGGACGGATCAACGTGATCATGCAGACGGCCTTTTTCAAAACCACCGAAGTGATCGAGCCCTCGCTTGCCTTCTCGGAGATGGAGAAGATGATCGACAGATCTTATGGCAGGAAGGGCCCGAAAATTGTCGAAAAAAATATCGCCGCCATGCACGAGGCGCTGGAAGCGATCGAGCGGGTACACTATCCCGAAAACTGGGCCGAAGCTACCGACGGGGCGCAGCACATCCCCGAAGAGGCGCCGCAGTACGTCTGCGATCTGGTCTACCCGATGATCGAGCTGCAGGGAGACCGGCTTCCCGTGAGCGCTTTTCAGCCTGATGGCGTTGTTCCCCTGGGAACAACCCGTTACGAAAAGCGGGGTGTCGCCGTCCAGGTGCCGGTCTGGCTGCCCGATCACTGTATTCAGTGCAATCACTGTGCTTTTGTCTGCCCCCATGCAGCGATCCGCCCCTACCTGGCCCGCGAGTCTGAGCTGGCGGAAGCGCCGGAGGGATTTACCACGCTCAAGGCCAGAGGCAAAGATCTCGATGGGCTACGCTACCGGATCCAGATCTCACCGCTTGACTGCACCGGCTGCGGCAACTGTGTCGATACCTGCCCGGCTAAAGTGACGGCGCTGGAGATGAAACCTCTAGATGAAGTGGTGGAAAGCGAAGATGCTTCTTTCCGCTTTGCCGAGAGCCTGCCCGAATGCGATCCGGGGTTGACGAAGAAAAATGTGCGGGGCAGCCAGTACCACCGGCCGCTTTTCGAGTATTCCGGCGCCTGCCCCGGTTGCGGAGAGACCCCCTATCTGAAGCTGCTCACCCAGCTGTTCGGCAAGCGGATGCTTATCGCCAACGCTACTGGCTGCTCATCCATCTACGGCGGCAACGCGCCCACCACCCCTTACTGCACCGATAATCAGGGAAGGGGCCCGGCCTGGGCCAGCTCGCTCTTTGAGGATAACGCCGAATACGGTTTTGGCTACTCCCTGGCGGTAACCCAGCAAAGGGAACAGCTGACAGCGCTGATTGAGGAAGCGCTCACCCTGGATCCGCCGGCAGAGCTGCAAGAGGCTTTCACCCACTGGCTTGAGGTTAAAGACGAGGGCGACCCCTCGCTCGAAGCCGCCGCCCGGATCAAAAAGCTGCTTCAGGTCGAGATCAAAAAATCAGCCGGCGACCTGCGGGCACTGCTGGAGCAGATTGATGAACAGAAAGATCTGCTGCCCAAGCGCTCCATCTGGGTTATCGGCGGAGACGGTTGGGCCTACGACATCGGTTACGGCGGCCTGGACCATGTTCTCTCCACCGGAGCCGATGTGAACATTTTGGTTCTCGATACCGAGGTCTACTCGAACACGGGCG
>CAZPET010000421.1:0-1611 GCA_964585625.1 uncultured Syntrophomonadaceae bacterium | reverse complement strand
GATCGCGCCGGCGACGGTGTCCAGGGCCACCATATCGCGCCCGGCTAGGATCAGGTCCATCTCCACGGGATCCCCATAGACCGGGCCGACCCCCTCCTGGGTATAGATCGCATCGAGGATAGTCAAAGAGGGCCTGAAGAAAGCGGCTATTTCGGGGATACCGCGAAAGAGGGCCCGCCGGTGCATCGCCTTTTTGGAGCAGTCGTCGAGAAGCCCCTTCAAATTTTTCAGGCTCAGGGTCACCTCGGTCTGGTCGTGTGTTTTCATCACCGGCAGATTGATCAGCAGATCCGCAGTGAGCGCCCACTCGTAAACGCGCAGCCGCGGCAGGACAGCGGCGGCGGGGTTCTCCACCCATACCGACCGCTCTTTTTTCAGATCGAGAACGGTATAGCCATCGCTGCGCAGCTGATCGTAACCCATAAAGGTGATCACCGCCTCGGTATCGGAGCCCATCCCCGCAGCATCGGCGATTATCGGGAGCGCGCCCCGCTCCCGGACCATCTCCGCCACCGCCAGGCAGACCCCGGGATGGGTCACCGCACCGCTCTCCCTGGTATAGGGGATCTCCACAAGATTGGGCTTCAGCAGCACCACCGCTCCGGGCCGGACCGCCTCCGGCAAACCGCCGGCCAGAGTTACCGCCCGCCGCACAGCGGCAGCGATAGCTTCTCTGCCGGGACGGGGGGGAGTGCGCGTGATGCTGATCAACGGCCGAACCACCGCTTCACCGCCTTTCAGGATCTGATTTACTCAATTATAGCAAATTCGGCATGCTGTGCGGCAATTGCCAGTCCTGTATGCTTTAAACTTCCTGTGGAAAGCTAAGGCCAGCAAATTTTAAGGAAGGTGCGCCGATGCAACGTCTCTTCACGCTACTTGCCCTCTGCCTTTTTTCTTCCGTACTCTGTTTTGTCGCCGCTTCCAGCTCACAGCAAAGACCGCTCAACGCACCGGAATATACTGAAGAACTAGCGGGACAGCAGCGTGCAAAAAACAAAAAACTCCCCACTAAGAAGGAAACTGCGCCGCAGCCTGCTGAATCGTCTTTCCCCTCCGAAGAGGAGCAGCCTCCCCCAAAAAGCGCCCCCCCGGAAAAGAGAGTAGGGGGTAGCGCGAAGGGGACACCGAGGGGGGCGGCAAAGGCTCCATCTCCGAAACGCCCGGCGACACCCAAAAAAAGCGCCCCGGAAAAACTCTCACCGGAAATAGGGAAGAACAATATCCATTTTCTTTTGATCGGGCGGTGATGGAAGATCCCCGCTGCAGAGGTGCTGATGATCGTTACCCTGGTCCCCGAGCGCTGCGCCTTTCTCACCGCTGTAGACCCCTCCGTGGAAGTTAAAACCAAAGGGAGTACCCGCCCCATCGGCGAGCTCCTCGACAGCGAGGGCAGCCGTAAGGAACTTTACAGGGCCCTTGCTTCCCTGACGGGGCTGAAGCCCCAGTTTTATATCGATCTAAACCTGCATGGCTTTGTGGAGATGCTCGATCTGCTGCAGAGAGAAAGCCAGAGCGCGGGCGCTTCCCGCAGGAGCAAAGCGATAAAACTGAACATAGATCTGGAGGGCGGGGAAATTTTAAAGTTGATGAGCGACCCGGCAACACCCA
>CAZPET010000420.1:0-1622 GCA_964585625.1 uncultured Syntrophomonadaceae bacterium | reverse complement strand
GTCGGCGGCATCCTCCTCGCCCAGATGGCGCATCATCAGCGCCGCCGTCAGGATCATCGCCGTGGGATTGACCTTGTCTTGCCCACGATATTTGGGCGCGCTGCCGTGCACAGGCTCAAAAAGGGCGCTTTCATCGCCAATATTCGCCGAGGGAGCCAACCCCAGGCCGCCGACAAGGCCAGCGCAAAGATCTGAAAGGATATCTCCATAGAGGTTGGGCATAACCATAAGATCGTAAAAGTGGGGCTTCTGCACCAGCTGCATCGCCATATTATCCACAATCCTCTCCTCGAACTCGATGTCGGGATATCCCGCTGCCACACTGCGGGCCGCTTCGAGGAAGAGCCCATCGCTGAGCTTCAAAATATTGGCCTTATGGACGACGGTAACCTTGCGGCGGCTTTCCCGGCGGGCGTATTCAAAAGCATAGCGGACAATCCGCTCCGACGCACTGCGGGTAATGATCTTGATGCTTTCCGCGGCATCGGCGCCGACTCTGTGCTCGACCCCGGAATAGAGATCTTCGGTATTTTCGCGCACCACAATCAGATCGATATCCTGGTACAGCGAATTGACTCCGGGATAGCTCTTCGCCGGCCTCAGGTTGACATAGAGATCGAGTTCACGGCGCAGGGCTACATTGATGCTGCGAAAGCCGGAGCCGATGGGCGTAGTCAGCGGCCCCTTCAAACCGACCCTGGTCTTCCTCAGCGAAAGCAGGGTCTCTTCCGGCAGGGCTGTGCCGCATTTCTCGAGAGCTGTCTCACCGGCAACGGCTTCTTCCCAGTTGATCTTCACCCCCGTTGCCTCGATTACATTCAAAGCGGCGTCAACAATCTCGGGGCCGGTGCCGTCGCCCCGGATTAAAGTTACTTGATGCATTGTTTCTCCTCCTATTGATCAATTGATCGGCGTCACCCCTGGCCGGGATAGCACGGGCCAGAGCCGGCGGAGCCGCCGGTGTTTGTGGGGTTATCTCCATAGAGACGCTGGTAATTCCGGTAGTTTTTCAGAGCGCGCTGGACAAAGGCGCGGGTCTCGCTAAAGGGGATCTGCTCGAGGTGGGCCTCACTTCCATCCCAGATCCCTTCGTCGAGCCAGTTCCGGACCCGCCCCCGGCCGCCGTTGTAAGCAGCCAGTGCCACCACCTCGTTACCGTTAAATTGTTTCAACAGCTCGGCAAGGTAGCGACTGCCGGTCTCAATATTGTAAGCCGGCTCGAAGAGCTTGTCATCATGGTAGTCACTCTCGCCGTTTTTTTCAGCAAGCCACTCCGCTGTGGAAGGCAACAGCTGCATCAGCCCCCGGGCGCCTTTGGGAGAAACAGCGCCTTCCCGGAAGTTGCTCTCCGTCTGGATCACTGCAGCGATCAGAAAAGGATCGATCTCTTGCGCCGCCGCTGCCGCATAGATCTCCGCACGGTAGTGGAAAGGATGGAAATAGCGCGCCGGCCAGGGACCGGCCAGAAGATAACAGGTTAGCCCCAGGAGGGCGGCAAAGGCAAGAAGGTAATATATACGGCGCAGTATCTACACCACCGATTTCAACTTACTCGGCCGCACCCGGCCGGCTCTGTAGCCCCGCCCAGAAACAGTTCACCTGGCGCAGGGTCTTACCGCGAC
>CAZPET010000419.1:0-1641 GCA_964585625.1 uncultured Syntrophomonadaceae bacterium | reverse complement strand
CCTCCTGCGCGTCAAGCAGGCGCTCTCCCCCTGAGCTACAGGCGCATGGGCGACAATAAACTAAAACCAAGACGCTTCTTCAGTTATCCATCACTTCTATTATAGATTGTCTTCTCAAAAAAAACAAGAGGCCGGAAATAGGGATCACGAAACAAGGGGTAGCGGGCTGATCCATCCTGCAATCCAGTACCGTCCGGCCAACCCCGGACCCGGTTACCAGACCTGGTTAAGCGACCGCACCTTCATGAACTCATTCAGCGCCTTGTCAAGCTGCCTGCTCTTGGCCAGGACCTCAGGCTCGAGAAGATTGCCTTCCTGCTCGATCAGTTCCGCCAGCTGCAGGCGATAGTGTTCAATGTGCTGCCGTAACTTTTCCATGCGACCTTTCCCTGGTAAATATCTTGTTATTATGATTAGATCTAACATTATCCCGGGCTATTAGTCAACCCTTAATTGACTTTATTTTTCATATAGTTGATCATTGGATCCTGTTCAAACAATATATTTATCTTCCATGTAGATTATCAATATAAGCTGTCCGGTTGCTTTTTGACCGGGATCGGATTGAATTTACAGAAGGAAATGATTCTTGCAAGGAGAAGTTTAAACAGGGTATATTTTAACAGGGATATTGCATAAAGGAGTAGCTGCCAATGAATCAAATATTGATTAAAACCAACCGCCTTACCAGGCAGTTTGGCGCGATCAGGGCCGTTGATCAAATTGATCTCGAGGTCATGGGCGGCGAGATCTACGGCTTTCTCGGACCGAACGGCTCCGGCAAGACCACCACCATCCGGATGCTCACGGGACTGCTTGAGCCGACCTCCGGCGAAGCCTTTATCTGCGGTTACGATATCAACAAGGAACCGGCCCGGGCCAAGGCGCTGATCGCCTATGTGCCCGATCAGCCCAAAGTATACGGCAAACTGACGGCCCGCGAGTTCCTGGCCCTGATGGCCGACCTCTACCGCATGCCGCCGGACTATGCCCGGGAGCAGGCCGAACGGTTCATGGCCATGTTTGGTTTAACTGAACGGGCCGATGAGCTTTTGGAAAGTTACTCGCACGGCATGCGCCAGAAGGTGGTGCTGGCGGCGGCCCTGATTCACCGGCCCAGGGTCCTGCTGATGGACGAGCCCACCGTGGGTCTCGACCCCCGCAGCGCCCGCCTGCTGAAAAATGTGCTGCAGGAGCTGGCCCGCCAGGGAGCGGCTGTCTTCGTCTCCACCCATATCCTCGAAATAGCCGAGCGGATGTGCCACCGCGTGGGCATCCTGCAGGCAGGACGGCTCATTGCCCAGGGCAGCCCGGAAGAGCTCCGGCGGCAGGTAGGCCACGCCGACGAGAGCCTCGAAGATATCTTTCTGGAGCTGACCGGAGGGTCTGAAGACGCCGAACTGATCCGGAGCCTCGGGGAGGAGAATAACCATTGAGACTTGAACTGCCGCCCCCTCTTACGGAAGCCCCGCCACCGCGCTCCTTCGGGCAGGATTTCAAGCTGCTGCTGGGCGCCCAGCTCCGGGTGACCTGGAACAAGATCCGTCACTGGCCCCGGGGGTCGCTGATCGGGATGATCGGCGCCTCCCTGCTGTTTGTATCTTTGTTTGTCTACCTGGCCCAACTCTCATACGGCGTCCT
>CAZPET010000418.1:0-1644 GCA_964585625.1 uncultured Syntrophomonadaceae bacterium | reverse complement strand
GGGACCGGCCGGCCAGGATTTCGGCGAGAAGCGCTACACTGCCGAGATCGCGGCAAGGAAAGCGGCCTGGCTCAAGGAACTTGAGCCATTTCACTCCCCCGAGCACAGCCCCGTTACCGTCTCCAGGGCGCTTCGTGAGATCAGGCGGGCCCTGCCGCGTCACGGTTACCTGGTTACCTCCTCGGGACACAGCCAGGCCCAGATCCTGCAAGAATTTCCCTTTTACGAGCCGGGGACCCTGGTGACCACGGGCGGCTTTTCGACAATGGGGTTTGCCCTGCCTGCAGCGATGGGCGTGAAACTGGCCCGCCCCAATGATCCGGTCATAGCGGTAACCGGAGACGGTGATTTTCTGATGACAGCGCAGGAACTGGCCACGGCAAAACAGTACGGCCTCGCCGTTACCGTCGTTGTCCTCAACAACCAGGGTTTCCTCTCCATCCGCGATCTGCAGATGGATGTTTACGGTGAAAACCGGGCCTACGTCACCGAGTTTGCCACCCCCCGGGGAGAACTCGCTGATATTGATTTTGTATCCCTGGCCCGCTCTTTCGGGGTGGAGGCGGAGCGCGTCTCCCGCCCGGGCGAAGTGGAGCCGGCGATTAAACGCGCCCTTGCGGGAAAGGGTCCGCGGCTGGTGGAGGTGCAGGTTAACCGGCAGTATCCCTATTCGGGGGGCCGGGCCGCCGGCTGGTGGGATGTCCCCGTTCCCGAATACCTGGAGGGAAGACGAGAAGCTTATGAACAGAGCAGAGCCGATGAAAAACTTGAACCGTAACCTGATTAAAACTTTCCAGCGCGGCCTGAAAGTGCTTGAGGAAGTGTGCCGCCGGGCCGACGGAATCACCCAGAGCGAGGTGGCGAGAAGCCTGGACGTCAATCGCAGCACCGCGCTGCGCTATCTGGCTACACTGGAGGCCGAAGGCTATATCGGGCGCAGCGGTGAAGCGCTCTACCGGCCCACGGTGAAGATGGCGGAACTGGCCCGCACGGTCATCGACAGCCTGGAGATCAAACCCTTCGCCCATGAGCAGCTGGAACAGCTCACCGGGCAAAGCGGTTTTTCCTCCCACCTGGCCGTCCTTTCAGACCGTCGGATCGTCTACGTGGACGGCGAGCAGGCGCCGGGCGTGGTCAGGGTCGATGCCGATATCGGGACCGCCGCCCCCATCCACTGCTCCGCCACCGGCAAGGCGCTGGCGGCCTATATTGAACCCGGTGAAAGAAAAGAAGTGATCGCTTGTTACCTGGAAGGCTCCACCCGCTTTGCCGCTTACACCGCACGGACGATCAGCGATCCCGCCGGGCAGGAAAAAGAATTTGCGAAAATACGAGCCCGCGGCTATGCCGTGGACGACGAGGAGTATGAACCGGGGGTGCGCTGCCTGGCCGCACCCATTTTCGATTCCCGCAGCCGGGTCGCCGCCGTGATCGGAATATCCGGGACCACGGTGCGCCTGGATCTCTCCGCCCACCCGGGACTGATTCATGCGATCTGCGAGGCGGCTGACAGCATCTCCGGGGCGGTAGGCTGCAGCGATCCCCGTGGCTGCCGCAAGGTTGAGCGTGCGGGAGCAGTAAAGAGGCCCGCAGAGTAAGCCGCTTTCCAGTCAGCACGGCCCCGCCGGAGCGGCGAGGAAAACA
>CAZPET010000417.1:0-1651 GCA_964585625.1 uncultured Syntrophomonadaceae bacterium | reverse complement strand
GGGGATGGAACCCCGCCCCTACCATTTTTGGGCAGATCACACGCAGGCCCGGCTAGCCGTACCACCCCCAACCCCCCGTCTACCCCGCGGGCGGGGATGGAACCCCGCCCCTACTCCAACATCCAACCTCCAGGAGAAGCATCCCTCTATATTTTACCATAGTATGGACCCCAAATAGGAAATTAAATAAAAGATGCAACCCTTGAACCCTCGTTCAAAGGTTGCATTTAGCACCAGTTTCCATTTGACACGCTCTTTCTCAGTTACCGTTTCAGGCGGATCAACCGGCAGGCGGCCACCGTCAGATCGTCCCGCAACCGGCCGCCGGAACGGCGCGCCGCTTCTTCCAGAATCCGGTCGGCCACAATTTGCGGCGGGCTGTTTTCCATCATGCGGAGAAATGAAACCAGCCATGTGAGCTCCCCGTCGGGATCGTTGGCCCCATCGGTAACCATGACCAACAGGTCATTCGGCTGGAGCTTTTCCAAATAGCTCTCAACCTCTACCCTGGAGAGAATCCCCAGCGGAAGGGAGGGGGCCCCTATTCTGAACACCTCCTTTTCCCGCTTGATCATGCTGGGGGCCGCTCCGATTTTCAGGAGCTCAACCTCTCCTTCAACCAGGTCGATCAGGGCCATGTCCACGGTGGCAAATGTTTCATCGCCCGTGCGCAGCTGCAGCAGGGAGTTGACGCTGCGCAGCACGACCTCCTTCTTGAAGCCCGCTTCCAGCAGGCGTTCCAAAAGAACAATGGTCGCTTTACTCTCTGCTGCCGCGCGGGGTCCGTTGCCCATCCCGTCGCTAAGGATAATCACCTGTTCCCTTACACCCAGTTCCAGGAGGCTGTAATAATCTCCGCAGACCTGCTGATTCCATCCCGCTTTCTGGGCCAGGCCGAGCTCAAGGTTGAAGAGGGGCGCCTGCTCGCCCACGCCGGGAGGGAACCGGTCTTCTTCGACCTCGCGGGCCAGGTCATGCATTACTTCTGCCAGGCCCTGCAGCTGGCCTGAAACCAGCTCCTTCCCCTCTCTAACCTTCTGCTCCCAAAACCGGTTTACCACCATCAGCTCCTGCAGGTTGTTGATCGCCCCTACCAGCGCCTCGGGCTGGTGGCACCTTTCCCGGAAGGCGGCGGGCAGATGGGCCGTCACCGCCTCCCCTTCTCTTTCGGCGCGCTCCAACAGGTCGAGGATCAAACGGTGATGACTGTGCAGATCCTTCTCCCAGCAGCGCCGCCGGAACAAGCAGGAACGGCAAACCCGGTTCATCAGGTCCTCCAGCAAAGAGGACCGCTCATCATCTTCACGGCTCTGCCTGGCCGCGGTGGCCTGGGCGAAGCCCAGGGATAGTTCGCTGAACAGCTTCGCCAGGTGCCGGATCCGCCCGGTAACAGCCTGGCGTGTCTTCTCCGGAGCTTTTTCGCTTTCCCCCAATCCCAGTTCCTCCAGCTGAAGCGACAGCTTACGGAGCCTTCGTGCCGGGATGGCCAGGAATATAACCAGGGAGAGCAGGCCTTCCCTCCAGTAAAGTCCCGGCGTGTCCCCGGGGGCCAGCAGAAAGAGCACCGGCATGGAGAACAAGAACCCTGCTGCAGAGCCCCACCGGCCGAAGGGCTTGAGCAGCCCGGTCCAAAAACCGCTAAAGGAGAGGG
>CAZPET010000416.1:0-1652 GCA_964585625.1 uncultured Syntrophomonadaceae bacterium | reverse complement strand
GCCATTGGTGACATGGCGGGAATAATCTGAAAAGGGAACTGCCTTATCGGTGACGAGAGGCGATTATTCGGGAAAACCTGCTGGACCTAAGCCGCAACGTTTACCTGGCCTGCTACCACTTATGTTTTTTTGTACAGATTTCAGGGGAATGCCCGGCAATCGGAGTATGCCCGGGCGGCAATATGTTTAAGCTAAAAAATAATGCAGCCGGCATCCGGCGATGCCGGCGCGGTATGGTGATGAGGTGGGAAAAGGCAAGCGTAACCGTCCGTCGGGACGTTGGGTAGTCGGCATCACCATCTGGTCTTTTGTTCTGGCGGTTATTATCGGTATCGTTACCCGGTTATTGCTTAATGCAATCTATTCACTGCTGCTTTCTTTCTTGATTTTGGGCGCCGTGATCATGCTGGGCATAATCTTTGACATAATCGGCACCGCCGCCGCCGCGGCAGACCAGGCTCCGCTCAATGCCAGGGCTGCCCGCAAGATGGACGGCGCCCGGCGGGCGGTGGAGCTGGTCCGGCATGCCGACCAGGTGGCCAATTTCTGCAATGATGTCATCGGAGATATCAGCGGCATTGTCAGCGGGACGCTGGCGGCGGTGATCATCTCGCGGTTGGCCGCCACGAACGTCTTTGCTGCGGCGGAGATTTACGGAGGGATTTTACTGACGGCGCTGGTGGCGGCGTTGACCGTGGGGGGAAAAGCCTGGGGAAAGAATCTGGCCATCACCCGCTCCACCGAAATTATTACCTTTGTCGGGAAAATTCTCACCCGGCTGGAAAAAATGCGAGATTGGCTCCTTTTCCGAAAATAAAAATGGGGTGACAGAGGATGGAGGAATTGCCCGGCCGGCTGAAGCTTCCTGAAGATCTGAAGAACCTCAAGATCGCCGAACTGGAAGAGCTGGCTTCAGAAATACGAAACTACATGATCCGGACAGTGGCGGACAACGGGGGACACCTGGCTCCGAACCTGGGAGTGGTGGAGCTTACTTTGGCTCTGCACAGCACCTTCCAGAGCCCCCGCGACCAGATCATCTGGGATGTCGGCCACCAGAGCTACCCGCATAAACTTCTTACCGGCCGCTGGGATCGCTTTCCCACCCTGCGCCGCTATCAGGGGCTCAGCGGTTTTCCGAAACCGGCGGAAAGCGAACACGACCCTTTTGGTACGGGTCACAGCTCCACTTCAATCTCGGCTGCTCTCGGTCTGGCCCTGGCCCGTGATTTTTTTGGCGGCATCTACAAGGTTATAGCCGTAATTGGCGACGGCGCCTTTACCGGGGGGATGGCTTATGAAGCCTTGAACCATGCCGGCCATGTCAAGACCGACCTGATTGTGATTTTGAACGACAACGAGATGTCGATCAGCTCCAATGTTGGAGCGATGTCGGCATACCTGGGGAGAATCCGCTCCGATCCGAAATACTCGCGTCTGAAAGCTGAATTTGAGCAGATGTTGAACCGGATCCCCCTGGTCGGGAAAAAGATGGTTGATTCCGCCGAAAGAATCCGGGGAGGCCTGAAATACCTGATCACCCCGGGGATGATCTTTGAAGAGCTCGGCCTGACCTATTTCGGCCCCGTTGACGGGCACAATATCGCCGCCCTGAAAAGCACCCTCCGGCAGGCGGCGCGGATGAAAGGCCC
>CAZPET010000415.1:0-1653 GCA_964585625.1 uncultured Syntrophomonadaceae bacterium | reverse complement strand
GATCGCGGAGCAGCAGCGCCGCCAGGTTGGCCCTGGTCTTCTCGCCGCCGCTGAATTGAGCCATGTCGCGATCCAAGTCCTCCGGGGAGAAGCCGAGCCCCCCGGCGACCATATTTATGCGGCTTTCGATGAGGTAGCCGCCTTCATCTTCAAAGCGCCGGGTATAATCACCGTAGCGCACCAGAAGCTGATCGATATCCGCGTCCGCGGAGCGGGCCCGGGCGGCGATCTCCTGCTCCAGGGAGGTGATCTTCTCCTGGAGCTCGATCAGGTGACGAAAAGGGCTTTCCAGGTGGCGCCGCAATGTCCCCCGGGCCTCTCTGCCCGGTTCCTGCGGCAGGTAGCCCACCCCGGTCCCCCGGGCCATGCTGAGCGTCCCACCGTCCGCCTCCAGCAGCCCGGCGATGATCTGCAGCAGGGTGCTCTTCCCCGCTCCGTTCGGCCCGATCAGCCCCGCCTTATCACCCGGCTGCAGCTGCAGTGAGACATTCTCCAGGACATCCTGCACCCCGAAAGACTTGCTGATATCAGAAAGCGTTAATAAAGACATCTTCTCCCTCTCGTTCCCGGTTAGTGAATCAAGGCGCCTGGCGCCTGGGTTCACTAACTCTGGTTTCGCCCGATGAGATCAGGGCATAACGGGTTCCCAGGGGTCCCATCAGCTCGCATACTGCGACGGCGGCCAGCTCGATCGCGGCGATAGTCGGCGCCAGGGTAGGAAAGCGATCCTGCACCAGCATCAGCAAACCGATGGTCAGGCCGGCCTTGGAAAACATGGCGAAGCCGAGGTACTTCTGCACCACTTTCTCGGCCCTGGAGAGGTAGGCGCCCAGGTATGCGCCGCCGACCTTTCCGGCTCCCCGGGCAATGATATAGACGGCGGCCCAGAGCCAGTTTTCAAAAAGAACATTGAGTTGCAGGCTGGCCCCGGCCAGGGTAAAGAAGACCACCAGGACCGGCATCTCTATATCTTGCAAAAAGTTCAGTTCGGCCGGTTTCCGGTATATGTTGGCCACGGAAAATCCGCAGAGCATATTCACCATCAGCGGTGAAAGCTGCCAGGCATAGGCCAGCCCGCTGTTCAGAAGAATGATCCCCACGAGGACGGTGACCTTGTGACTGCGGTTGGGCAGCCGGGGCAGCAGCAGGGTCAGCAAGATCCCGCTCCCGGCCCCGAGAAGCGCCGACGCGCCCACCTCCACCAGCGAAGAGAAAATAGCCCCCAGGCCCACCGTGTCTCCCTTCAGCATGATCGCCACCACAGCGGAGACGATCCCGAAGAAGATGATGCAGATGGCGTCATCTAGGGCCACCACGCCGAGCAGTGTGGTGGTAAATGGGCCGCGGGCATTATATTCGCGGATCACCGTCACCGGTGAAGCCGGCGCCGTGGCGGTGGCCAGGGCCCCCAGGAGCAGCGAAATCGTCAGGGGCAGCTTCAGGATGAAGAATGCCGCCAGAAAGACCGCGGTAAATGCCCCCAGAACCTGGACCACGGTGATACCGAGTATGGCCCGGCCGAGGTGTTTGATCTTTTTTATTTCGAGCTCGCCGCCGATCAAGATGGCGATCATCCCCAGTCCAAGAATCTTGATCAGCTCGAGCGCCTGGTTCATCTCGAGAGAGACGATCCCACCCAGGGAAGGGCCGAGG
>CAZPET010000414.1:0-1657 GCA_964585625.1 uncultured Syntrophomonadaceae bacterium | reverse complement strand
CTCCAGGGGGTACCAAATGCGGTAGCGCCAGCCCTGCCGCCGCCCCGGTTCGGGGATCATCAACTCGTGCGCGTCGTAAATCAGCTTCGCCCCGGTGAAGAGCGCGGCCAGCCAGGCCGGAAAGGTGGTATAGAAATCCTCTGCCACAACGAAGCAGGGGCGGCGGCGCAGCGCCTCCGCCAGGGCGATCCGCCAGAAACGCAGGTGCCGCCGCGGCACCCCCGCACCGGCGGGCATGTACACGCTGCGGCGCTCCGTCACGGCGCCGGCCGGAACGCCCTTTCGCCCCGCAACGTCAACGAGGCAGATCCGGCCCAGGGAGTCGAGCACCCCGGCAAAGCGCTGTGCCCGTCCGTCATATTCCAGGGTCCCGAAAAGATAGACCAGAAAGGTCGTTTCACGGCCGTCCGTCGGTTTTACCGGCTTATACACGAGGAAGAAGCTCCTTATCCGACCCCTGCTCCCGGTTAACCGGGTTCACCCCGGGGTCCGCAGGGTAAGTTTTTTGAATCAACAAACAGGTCAGCTGGTGTTTGTCCGAAGCGAGAACCCGGCATGGGGGCACAACCGGCTGCCCTTCCGTCCAGTAGTCACCTTCCCAGAGTTGCCAGTACTCTTGCTCTACAATGATGCCTCCATAGTTCCGCAGCCACTGATCCAGCTGTTTCCTGGAAAACGATTGGCAGATGTAGGGAACTCTTCGACCGTAGCTGGAACCGGGCATCACGTATACATTTTCAATATAGCAGTCTTCGCGGTACGGAAACGACAGCGCCAGGTGGCCCCCGGGTTTCAAGAGCCTGAACATTTCTTTTACCGCGGCTTCACTGTCCCGGATATGCTCCAACACGCTGATACAGGTAATAAAATCAAAGCGGCGCTTCAGCCGTGATGCGGTAATGTCATCATTGATTACATGGTAATGCCGGTTGATCATGCCCGAAACCCAGTAGTCTTTAATATTATCAATCGCCGTCACATGAAAACCGCAATCCCTCATCAGCCGCGGCAGGGCCGTTGTGCCCGTGCCCACATCGAGAATCGTGCGCGGATAAATCCGGGCAAGCAGGTTAAAAACAAACCCGTATTCCACGGGGCGCTCGTTGAAGATAAAAGATTGCCTGTTAAAATCAAGCTTGTTGATTGCCGATGGAATGAAATTGAGGAGCCACTTGGCTCCAAATCTAAGTTTTTCTTTGAAGGTTGAACGCACAGCATCACCCGCTTTGCCAGTAGAGCTGTTTTCGCCATACGCTTGTTCCTATTTAACGAAAATGCTCTTTAATTTGTTGATTTCTTGTTGATTAAAAAATCCCGCTCGATAAAGTACCGGCAAACCTGCAATAATCAGGCCGGCCTTGATCAATAGAGCTTGCCACAACTCAACCTGGACATGCCGGAAAACCAGGACATTTAATAAGTAGACGGCAATCGCGACAACCGCTCCGCTAAGAACCCGGTTCTGCTCATAGTTTATATAAAATAACTTTTGCGAATAGTGAAGCACTAGGACAAACATTAAAAAGTAGCTGGCCACCGTGGCCCAGGCCGCCCCCATCATGCCGTAAATCGGGATCAACCATAAGTTCAACCCAATGTTGGCAACAGCAGCTACACCGGTGAGAACCGGAATGTATTTTGTCTTTTTGTAATAAAA
>CAZPET010000413.1:0-1660 GCA_964585625.1 uncultured Syntrophomonadaceae bacterium | reverse complement strand
CCTTCATCTCCCACTCGTTGAATTTCCAGCCGGGCGAGTAGCCCTCGCGGTCGTCGAGCTTCAGGCGGATGCCGGCCTGCTGCAGCGTCTCCGTGAGGCGGCGGGCCGCCGCGAGCACTTCCTCCCGGGCCTTCTTCGATATGATCGGCACCATCACCGCCTGGAGCGGCGCAATCCGCGGCGGCAGAACCAGGCCCCGGTCATCCCCGTGGACCATGATCAGCGCGCCGATCAAGCGCGTGGAGACCCCCCACGAGGTCTGCCAGACATGCTTCAGCGAATCATCCTGATCCAGGTAGGTGATATCGAAAACTTTGGCAAAATGCTGCCCCAGGTTATGTGAAGTGCCGGCCTGCAGCGCCCGGCCGTCGCGCATCAGCCCTTCGACCGTGTATGTGCGCAGGGCGCCGGCAAATTTCTCCCGCTCCGATTTGCGGCCGGCGATCACCGGAATAGCCATCTCGGTTTCCAGAAAATCTTGATAAACGCCGAGCATCTTCAGCGTCTCGGCCTCGGCCTCCTCCTCGGTGCGGTGGCAGGTATGCCCCTCTTGCCACAGGAACTCGGAGGTGCGCAGGAAAGGCCGGGTCACCTTCTCCCAGCGGACCACGTTGCACCACTGGTTGATCAGCAGGGGCAGATCGCGCCACGACTGGATCCAGCGCGAGTAGAAGTCGCAGATGATCGCCTCGGATGTAGGCCGCACCACCAGCGGCTCGCTGAGAGTATCGCCGCCGCCCTTCGTCACCAGGGCCACCTCGGGGGCAAAACCCTCCACGTGCGCCGCCTCTTTCTGGAGCAGCTCCCGGGGAATGAACAGAGGGAAATAAGCGTTCTGGTGCCCGGTCTCCTTGATCCGCCGGTCCAGAAGCTCCTGCATCTTCTCCCAGATGGCGTAGCCGTAAGGTCGGATCGCCATGCACCCCTTCACCGGAGCGTAATCCATCAGCTCGGTCTTCAAGACCACGTCAATATACCATTGCGAATAATCCACCGCCTGCGGAGTAATCTCCTTGACGTATTCCTTCTCCTTACCCCGCCCGGTGGGAGTGCGGTTGCCCTGCTGCCCCATTAATATCCATCCTTTCCTGCAAAGAATCTCACTGCCTCATTTTAGCATAGATCGATTTTCCAGCCAACAACGCCCCATGTAGACCGCCTATTTGCTGATCCGGTCTTTGAATTTATCGTATTGCTCATATGTATCAAAAAATTTACCCTCGATATGTTCCCATGAATGTATATCGAAGGTAAACCTTCATTTTCAATCAGTTTCATCAACTTATCTTCAATTCGTTTTTCACATACCGTCTTATAACTGGTAGATTGGCTTATTTGGCATTCTCATCCATAGTTTCAAGCAAAAAGCTGACCGGACGGAAACCATCGTTGCAGGATAGCATGGCGGATTTCTTGTTTTTCATCCATCCATCGTAAAAATCCTCGGCGCCATGGGCAAGCGCCATAACAAAAGACGATACACTGTCCCATGCACTATCACAGAAGCCGTCCGGTTTCCGCCAACCGTCGGCAATAAACACCTGACCTTCTTTCATATCACAAGCATGCGTGATTGGATTTTCATACTTTTCTATCAAGTCCTTATAGCAAGCCTTCCTCATGACGGTTATCTTGACTCTCTTCATTTCGCACCTCCATT
>CAZPET010000412.1:0-1660 GCA_964585625.1 uncultured Syntrophomonadaceae bacterium | reverse complement strand
AAAAAGATCAGCGCATCGGCAGGATGAGCGGGGGAGAAGAGGCGGTTCTTCAGCCAGTCTAGAAGCAGATGCGCTGCGGGCAGCATAATCCAGAGGATTACCGTCACCGGTGAAAAATAAGGGTGTGTCAAAACGGCCAGGACGATGAGATGCCCGGCAAAATGAAGCAGGTAACCCCGCGGGAGCCCCCGGTATTTTTCCGCGGCAATTTGCGGGCTCTGCAGCAAAAAGTCGGCAATTACATGGGCCAGGATCATCGACAAAAACAGTTCCATCAACGATCCTCCTCCTTTACATAAGCGGCCATGAAGCGCTCCGCCTCCGCCACCGCTTTCCATCCGGCGGCCTGGCAGCGCTTGGCGACATTCTGAGGGCTGATTCCCAGCTCAGCGGCGGCGGCTTCATAGGTGCCGGCGCGTTCGTAGGCGTCGACAGCCTGCCACTGCTTGGCGCTCCAGCGGTTCTGGATGGTGTCGATCAGGCCGTAGAAAGCGTTGACCACCGCCCATTTATCCGGCCTTTCACCGTCAAAGCAGGTCGCCGCCGCCCGGCGGCCCTTGATCTCATCCAGGGCCGCCCGCGAATGATGAAAGGCGCTGCCGTCCATCTGCCAGGCATACTTCTTACCTAGCCCCGTCGCGATATTTCCTGCGCCCACCCCAACCCGTAATTTTAAGCCGGGCAAGTGAAAGCGCAGATGGCGGATCAGCCGGACGATATCCGCTGTTCCCCTGAGCGCCCCCTGGATCTCATCGCCGCGGTAAAGTGTAAATTCTGCCTCCAGCTCAGGGCGGCAGCGGGCATTGAGATTGGTGAGGCCTGTCTCCGCCAGTGAGGCGGCATTTTCATGTTTTCGTGAACTGATAATATCCGCGGTTACTACGTAGAAATCTATCCCGTCCACCCCGGGATCACCCCCTGCACGGTGATATCCTGAGATCACCTTCCTGATGGTGATATATTCTCCCCCACATGCAAAATCCCTGCAGTTCCAAGAAATAAAGGATTATTCCGCCGGGTGACAGAATTAATAATATTATGATGATTGCCAGATGTTGTCTGATGATGGATCCGGAAAACTATTCAGGAGGTGACCTTTTTGCTGCTCAACCCAAAGCTTCATGACCGTCCATATCCCGACGAGGCTTCGCGGGAGATCATGATCCGGACGATCGATTTTTTTGAGAAGAAGGGTAAAGTGAAGCTAAAAGAAGATGATCGCGAGCGGGTCTGGTATGATGACTTTCTGCAGTTTGTACGCGACAACGAGATATTCTACAGATTGCTGACTCCCGAACAGTACGGAGAAAACGGCTGCCGCTGGGATACCTGGCGGAACTGCGAGTTTAACGAGATCCTTGCCTTTTACGGGCTGCATTACTGGTATACCTGGCAGGTCTCGATTCTCGGCCTGGGGCCTATCTGGATGAGCCCGAACGAGCAGGCCAAGCGCCGCGCTGCGCAGCTGCTTAAAGAAGGCCATGTTTTTGCCTTCGGCCTCTCCGAAAGGGCGCACGGCGCTGACATTTATTCCACCGAGATGTCCCTGACCCCCCAGCCTGACGGAACTTACCGGGCCAACGGCGAAAAATACTATATCGGCAACGGCAATATCGCCGAGATGGTCTCCACCTTTGGTAAGATCGCCGGTACAGATGAC
>CAZPET010000411.1:0-1663 GCA_964585625.1 uncultured Syntrophomonadaceae bacterium | reverse complement strand
TGGTGAGCAGAGACATGATCCGTTCCTGGGTTTTCTCTTCGCCAATGAGGCGCAGAAAAGCTTCGCGCTCAATATCGAGGAGATATTGTTCGCTGACCATAGAGTTTGGTTTAATGTTGCCGCCGCAGAGAACATAGGCGATTTCAAGGGCGATCTTCATATCATGATCGCTGACGTAGTTCCCCCAGCGCAGGTTCATCACCCCTGCTTTGAAAGCGGCGATACCGTATTCTCCGAGGACCCGGACCGGCTTCGACTGCGGCGGTTCATAGCCCTCTTTGACCATGCCCAGAACGGTTTGCTTGGCATCGTGAATCAGAAAGTCCTGGTTGACCGAGACCTTGTCCGTGCGGCGCAGGAACCCGAGCTCCTGGGCATGGCGGGCGCTGGTGGAAACCGTGGCCATGGCAATGGCCTCGAAGGCTTTCTGCACAAAGGGAAGCAGATCCACGTTCAGCCCCTCCGGGATTCCCTCGATGAAGCGGAAGAGCAGCTCTTTGTTCCCGCCGCCGCCGGGCAGCAGCCCCACGCCCATCTCCACCTGGCCCATGTAGGTTTCGGCCGCGGCATGGATCCGGTCGCAGTGCAGGATGATCTCCATCCCGCCGCCCAGGGTCATCTGGAAGGGAGCGGCCACAACCGGGATGCGCGAGTATTTTATCCTCATCAGGGCATCCTGGAAATCTTTCACCGACTGGTTCAGCATATCCCACTCGCCGCCCTGGGCCGCCATCAGCAGCAGGGCAACGTTGGCGCCGACGCAGAAGTTGCCTTTCTGGTTGCCGACAACCATACCGGTAAAGTTTTTCTCTGTTTCCTCGACGGCTTCGAAAATAAACTGGGTGAAAAGCGGCGAAATTGCCTGCTGCGGGCTGTGCATCTCCAGGCAGACTACCCCGTCGCCGAGATCGATCAGGCTGCCGTCATCGTTGCCCTTGACCAGCTTGTTCTGTTTTTTCAGCGCCGGCAGGCTGATGGCCTCTGCGCTGACCGGGACCGGCTTGTAGCTCTTCGAAGCGATATCGTAGAATGAAAGGGCCCCGGAATCATCTTCCTTGTAGAAGCTTTCAACGCCGTTATTGAGCATCTCTTCGACGAAAGCGGGGATCTTCTCTCCCTCATTTTTCATCCGCTCCACGCTTTCACGCAGGCCGATCGCATCCCAGCCGGCAAAGGGCCCCAGTTTCCAGTTGAAGCCCCAGCTCATGGCCCGGTCCACGTTGACGACATCATCGGCGATTTCAGGAATGCGGTTCGCGGAATAGATCAACAGTTTCTTCGTTAAGCTCCAGGCAAATTTACCGGCCTGATCATCGGAGTTTACCAGCATCTTCAAGCCGTCTTTAAGGCCGGCATCTTTGGTCTGCCTGAGGATATCAAACCTGGCCTTTTCCCGGGGCCGGTATTCCAGTGTATCGTAGTCAATGGCGAAAATCTCGGAGCCTGCTGCTCCCCGGACTTTCTTGTAGAAGCCCTGTTTTGTCTTGTCTCCGAGCAGCTTCTGCGCAACCATCTTGTCCAGGAATTCGGGGAGCTGCATCTCTTCCTTTTCTACGGGATCGGTGGACTTGTCGATGCAGGTCCTGGCGACATGGCAGAAGGTGTCAAGTCCGACCATGTCCATGGTCCGGAACGAGGCGCTCTTGGGATGGCCCATCGGCGG
>CAZPET010000410.1:0-1671 GCA_964585625.1 uncultured Syntrophomonadaceae bacterium | reverse complement strand
TGTCCGCCACCCGGAATATGAGCATTCCCTTGAAGAAAAATGGTTTTTTGAAGCGATCACCGAATGCTATATCCCCCTGCTGATGGTTTTTGAAGGGCTGCGCGATGAGGGAATTGACTTCCGGCTGACCTTTTCCCTGTCACCAACTTTGCTGGCGATGCTGGAGGATCCCCTGCTCCAGAAGCGCTATCGTCAATACCTGCAGGGTCTGCAAAACCTGGCCCGGCGCGAAGAAGAAAGAACCTCCGGCGACGCCTCTTTTGCTCCCCTGGCGCGGCTCTACCGCTCGCATTTTGACTCTGCCGCAGCCTACTTTGACCGCTACGGCAGCCGCCTGGTCAGCGCATTCCGCAAGCTGGCCGAAGAAAACTACCTGGAGCTGATCACCACCGCCTCCACGCATGCCTACCTGCCGATGCTGCAGCTTCAGCCGGAGAGCATTTATGCACAGATCGCCAACGCGGTCCAGTATCATACGGCGCTTTTCGGAGAGGCTCCGCGAGGGCTCTGGCTGCCCGAATGCGCTTTTGAGCACGGCCTGGAGAATATCATCGGCGAGCTGGGGCTGCAATATTTCATTACCGCCACGCACGGGGTGCTCTACGCCTCACCCCGGCCAAAATACGGGGTCTACAGCCCCATCCTGACCAAAAGCGGCGCGGCCGTTTTCGGAAGGGACGCGGAGACGTCGAAGCAGGTCTGGAGCGCGCAGGAAGGCTACCCCGGGGATTACGACTACCGCGAGTTCTACCGGGATATCGCTTACGACCTGCCGCTCGACTATATCGGCCCCCACCTCCACCCGCCCGGCATGCGCAGCGACACCGGCATTAAATATTACCGCATCACCTGCGAAGGGCTGGAATACAAGGAGCCCTACCGGCCGGAGCGCGCCCGGGAGAAGGCCGCCCTGCATGCCGGGAATTTTATGTTTAACCGCGAGCAGCAGGTCAGCTTCCTTTCCGCGGTGATGGGCCGCCCCCCGATCATCATCTCCCCCTATGACGCCGAGCTGTTTGGCCACTGGTGGTTCGAGGGGCCGCAATGGCTTGATTTTCTCTGCCGGAAAATCGCTTTTGACCAGCCGCATTTAAAACTGATCACCCCCGGGGAATACCTGGACCTCGGTTACCCGCTGCAGCTGGCTACTCCCAACCCGTCGAGCTGGGGGGACAAGGGATATCACGAAGTCTGGCTGAACGGAAGTAACGACTGGCTTTACCGGCACCTGCACAGGGCCGCCGCCGATATGATCGAGCTGGCCACGGCATATCCCGAAGCGGAAGGGCTGCAGAGCAGGGCCCTGCGCCAAGCCGCGCGCGAGCTGATGCTGGCCCAAAGCAGCGACTGGCCCTTTATCATGACCTCGGGAACCATGGTCGACTATGCCCGCAGCAGGGCTGAAAGCCACCTGATTCGCTTCAGGAGCCTGCTGCGCCAGATCAACGAGGAGTCCATTGATACCGGATGGCTTGATGCATTGGAAGAAGCGGACAATGCCTTCCCACACCTTGACTACCGCTTATACCAGAGTTTCGAAACAACCGTGCCCGTTGAGCTTGCCGGGGTTGTTTAAATTTCATCTCCATGGATTTAGCGATAAAAAAGGTGCAAATTTTTACCATTTGTACCCGATGTAAAGAAATCAAGCCTGGGTAAGCTTGAACAGCA
>CAZPET010000409.1:0-1672 GCA_964585625.1 uncultured Syntrophomonadaceae bacterium | reverse complement strand
GGAAAACGAGAGAAGTTCCCGTGACGGCATTGAAAGATGAAACTGTAAAATATATTGCAGCCTCGTTATCCTCGAGGTCTTGCCCGGATGTACGCCAGGCCAAGCCGTATCTATCCATAATCAGCAGAAGGGCTGTAATTGCCACAACGGCGATGGCAATTACCAGTCCTTGTTTCTTTAAGGCTCTTGTCATGGTTAAACCCTCCTTGCCTGCAAAGCTGCAGACCTGCGGGCCCTGTTTAACGCTTTCCGCCATTCCGGCGGAGTAAGAAATCCCGTAATCCCAGGCCGAGAGCAACAGCGAGGACTATGGCCGCGCCTGCCCACAGGTAAATTGCGCCGCTCCCGGCAGGTCTGCCGCCCAGCGTGTTTTCCGGCGGAGCCGCCGCCTGTCCCACGTCCCTGACATCAAAGGTGAAAGACGCCTGGATCGCGGCGGCAGTGATGCCGCTCCCGATGGGCACCGCATCAAATAGAAACCACACTTTATATTTTCCCGCGGGGGCGCTCCCGGGCAGGTTTACCTCCACCTGCACATCCTCCGAGGAGCAGCCCTGCACGGTTAACTCTTCACGGTCTATAGAAAACCAGCCCGCCGGAGGCAGTTCCCGCTGCCCATCGAGGTGGTCCGATACGGATACGGTCATCGCCAGGGCGCGAAAACTGTTATTGGTAACCTTGTGCACCGGCAGGGTGTAGCTGCGTCCGGGGACCAGGGGCGATTCGGCAGTGATGGTCCCGGGATCGATTACCAGGTCCGCGCCGGACGCCGCCGTGGTGGCGCAGAGCAGGATCAGGGCAATGATTGTAGCGGGTATGAAAATATTATTGCGCGTCACGCTCATTCTCCTCTCCGGCCGGTGCAATTAAATATTAAGTCAACATTCAAGAGGGAGGCGCCCCCATAATATGTACCGGTCAACCGGTTCTCTGGATAACTTCTTATTCGGATTTTACACCAACTTTGAATATGACGCGGCCCTGCATATCCTGGGTGCCTTCGCCGACAACGCCCTTGATCCAGAAAATCTTTTTAAGATAGCCTACATCGCCAGGCCTTTCAAGAGTTAAATCTATGCCGTTGCCAAGCCATGCATAAGTGACATCATCTTCAGAGATCATGATGGCGATCTCACCCTCAGACGGGTTCGTCCCGACAAGATTCCCGTCCCAGTCTCCGTCTATGGTAAAGGCCGTGAGTGATACATCAAGTGTCTCACCTTCAACATTGTAAGCTTCGGCCCTGAACCGGGAAGGCGAAAATTCTTTCTCACTCGCCGGGATCCACTGGTCATGTCCTTCCTCGACATCCAGTCGAACGCTTAAGGAACCGCCAACGGAGAAAAATACTTCGGTTTCGCCTTCACGCAACATGTACAGGGTCACATCCATGGTTTCCTCATCACTCAACCAGATATGTGAAAATCCCTCCCTGGTCCAGTTGCCTTCATCCAGTTCAGCCCTGATTTCGTATCCCGCATCGTTGGGGATCCCCGTAAACTGAACCTTGCCGTCCGATACAGTTGTCTGTGGGGCTCCAACTACCGACCCCGGTCCTTGTTCGTCTCCCTGCTCATAAATAGTTACTTCTGCACCTTCAATGGGACCTTGATCGGTCCACAGCACGGTTACTGTCACCGTGGCACCATCAACCTGCGCCAGGACCAGGCCC
>CAZPET010000408.1:0-1673 GCA_964585625.1 uncultured Syntrophomonadaceae bacterium | reverse complement strand
TACATCCTCTCCTTCCTGCCCATGGTCGGGGAGATGCTGCCGATGCTGAAGCTCGAACCGAAAGACAGCGCCGGCAACCCGGTCCCCGTGGAGGAGTTGGATAAACTCATTGTCAGGGTTGACGGGGAGGAGCTGAAGGTCTGGCAGACTTTGATCGAGTATGCCGCGGCGCAGCCGCAAAACGACCAGGGTATCGCCGAAATCGAGTCTTACTATGCCGCCACGGCCGGCCGGATCAACCAGGTCTGGTCGATCCCCTTCCTGCTCTGGCCGGTATTGATCCTGCTGGCGCTGATTGCCCTGATTATCCTGCTGATCCGCAGGGCCTCCCGTCTGAAGCGCGCCCGGAGAGCGATTTTGGAAAGCAGGAAAGCTTGAGAAATAAGGAAGGAGATTTTAAAATGGGTCATCTCTCGTACGGCCTCAGCAGCCGCGTATTCGTAGTCACCGGCGGAAGCCGGGGAATCGGGTTGGAGATTGTGCGCCGCCTGGTCAGGGATGAGCAGGCGAAGGTGGCGCTCTGCGCCAGGAAGCAGGAGGGGCTTGATGCCGCCGTGGCTGCTCTCGATGCCGGCGATAACGTGCTGGCCCTGCCCGCTCATATTGCCCGCGAAGAGGATGTGGCCAACCTCTTCGACCGGACCCTTAAGGCGTTCGGCCGGGTCGACGCGCTGATCAACAATGTCGGGATGAACCTGCTCACCGCCTCCACCGCCGACGCGGATCCCGCCACCTGGCAAAAAATTATCGATTCCAACCTGAACGGAACCTATCTCTGCTCCCGCGCCGCGGCGCAGATCATGAAAAAACAGGGGCAGGGTAAGATCGTGAGCATATCCTCGATCGCCGCGCGGCGGTCCGCTCCCGGGATGGGCATCTACAGCGTGGCCAAGGCGGGGATCGAGTCGCTGACCAGGGTGCTGGCCATCGAGCTGGCGCCGGACAATATCCAGGTCAACGCGGTGGCGCCGAGCATGGTCAAAACCGGCTTCAGCATGCCCTTCTGGTCCAACCCGGAGACGCATGACGAGATCGTCAAGGGGATCCCCCTGGGGAGGCTGGCCGAGCCCGCCGATATCGTCGAGCCGGTGCTCTTTCTCTGCTCCGCCGGCGCCTCCTTTATCACCGGGCAGGTGATCGATGTCGACGGCGGCGCCACTATTGCCTAGTTAATACTGCCGTTTCGGGAGGTTTTTTCGTGATAGCAATTGAGACATTTGGTTTGACCAAGTATTACGGCAGGGCGCGGGGTATTATCGATCTCAACCTGCAGGTGGAGGAAGGCGAGATTTTTGGTTTTGTCGGCCCTAACGGCGCCGGCAAGAGCACGACCATCCGCACCCTGCTCAACTTTATTTTCCCCAGCAGCGGCGGCGCCCGGATCTTCGGCCTCGATGTGTGCCGCGACAGTGTCAGGATCCGGAAAGAGGTCGGCTACCTGGGCGGCGAGACGGGCTACTACGACGATCTCACCGTAGAGGGGCTGCTGCGCTATACGGCAGCCTTTTACGGCGGCGGCGCCGATGCCAGGATCAAAGAGCTGACTGCAATTTTTGAGATCGAGCCGGAGAAGAAGATCTACAGCTTATCCCTGGGCAATAAAAAGAAGGTTGGGCTGATCCAGGCCCTGCTGCACCGCCCGCGGCTGCTCATTCTCGACGAGCCCACCGGCG
>CAZPET010000407.1:0-1699 GCA_964585625.1 uncultured Syntrophomonadaceae bacterium | reverse complement strand
CTGGAGATCATGGTCGAGGGGAACATCCCCGAGCGCTTTCCCGGCGAGACCCCCGGGGGGTTACCGCTGGGCCCGGAATGCTTCGTCAACCTGGAAGTGGACGATGCCCTGGAGGACTACCAGAAGTATACCGCTGTGACGGTCTACTTCTGCTTCCCCACACCCCCGGGGCGGATCCTTTATGTGCCGGTGACGCGGGCGCTGCCGCCGGTGGAAGAGCGCGCCGCCGCAGCGCTGCAGGAGCTGCTGGCGGGGCCGCGGCGGGGAAGCCCTCTCTTCAGCGATATCGTGCCGGGCACAGCGCTGCGCAGCCTGCAGATCGAGGAGGGTCTGGCGGTGGTGGATCTCTCAGGGAAGCTTCTCGATTATGAGGGCGGCCGCACCGGTGCTGAAAATATGGTCAACCAGCTCCTGCTCACCCTGGGCCGGCTGGAGGATGTAGAGAGGGTGCAGATTCTGGTGGAGGGCGAGCCGGTGGAGCTGCCCGAAGAGATCAACCTCACTGTGCCCCTGGAACCGCCTGCGGTCTATAATTTTTACTAGCGCCTTTTGCCCGCAACGCAACCCCTTGAAAGCTCCCTGCCGGGAGTCCCCCCTTTAACGGTGATAACCGCTTCCCGTCCTCATGATCAAAGTATATCTTCCTCCCTTCTGGTAGATAAATATAACAGCGGGGGGTGCGGTGATTGGCGGAAAAAAAGAGACGCGGTTGGGGGCTCCGTTTCTGGCAGCGCGACCTGGCCATCGACCTGGGGACAACAAATACACTGATCTATATGCCCCGGCGGGGGATCGTCCTGGAGGAGCCTTCAGTGGTGGCGATGCGCAACGGCACGATCACGGCGGCGGGGGAAAAAGCCTACCAGATGCTCGGGCGGACCCCGCCGGGGATCACCGCGACGAAGCCGCTCCGCGGAGGGGTTATCGCCAACTTCGAGATGACTCGCAAGATGCTCGATTACTTTATCGGCCAGGTTTTGCGACGGTTCCCCTTTTTACGCCTGCGCATGGTTATCACCGTGCCCTACGGGACGACACAGGTAGAGAGGCGCGCCGTTCTGGCGGCGGGCAAACGCGCCGGGGTGAAAGCGACCTACCTCATCGAGGAGCCCATCGCCGCCGCTATCGGGGGCGGCCTGCCGGTAGCGGAGCCACGGGGCAGCTTTGTGGTCAACTACGGCGGCGGCGTCACCGAGATTGCAGTGATCTCCCTGGGCGGCATCGTCATCGGCAGCTCCCTTGCTCAGGGGGGAGCGGCGATCGATGAAGCGATTCAGCGCCACATCTACCGCCAGTACCGGATGCAGATCGGCACCTCCACGGCGGAGGAGGCGAAGAAAGGGGCCGCCTACGCCATCGATCCCCCCGAAGATCTGACCTACCTCTTCCGCGGGATTAACCTTTATAGCCGCAACCCCGACACCCTGGAGATCAAAGCCGTGGAGCTGCAGGAAGTGATCGCCCCGCAGCTTGCTTCCCTGAGCGGGGCGGTGCGCTCTATCTTCGAGCGGATCCCCCCCCAGCTGGCCTCCGATGTGATGCAGGACGGGCTCGTTCTCACCGGCGGCGGCTCGCTGTTGCACAATTTCGATCTCTACCTCAGCCGCGAGATCAACCTTCCCGTGCGCCGAGTCAAGGATCCCTTCACCTGTATTGTGCGGGGGGCCAGCGAGGCGCTCGCCTACCTGAAAAAGATACC
>CAZPET010000406.1:0-1701 GCA_964585625.1 uncultured Syntrophomonadaceae bacterium | reverse complement strand
ATGGGCTCGGAGATAAAAGAGCTCCTAGAGGAGATTTCCGCCGACAAGGACGTCAGGACAGTGGTGATCACCGGGAACCCACGGATAAGAGAGAAAGACGGACGCACCGAAACAAGGTACTGTTTTTCTGCCGGCTGGGATCTTTCTGAGGCCGGCGCTGTGGAGTCGCCCCCCGAGGTGATCGCAGCCCTGGAAATACCAGTTATCGCCATGGTCAACGGTTTTGCCCTGGGCGGCGGCTGTGAAATTGCTCTGGCCTGCGACTTTATCTACGTATCCGACAACTCGGAGCTGGGGCTTCCTGAAATCAACCGCGGTCTGCTGCCCGGCTGGGGGGGCACCCAGCGCCTGCCGCGGCGCATCGGCGTGGCCAAAGCAAAAAAAATGATCTTATCCGGCGATACGCTCAGCGGCGAAGAAGCTGCCGCGGTGGGCCTGGCCGATCTTTCAGTGCCGATGGAGCAGCTGGAAGAGACGGTCATGGCTTTTGCGGAAAAGCTGGCATCCAAGGCGCCGTTGGGTCTGCGCAAGATTAAAGAAGTCATCGATAGAGGCAGCGATACTGATCTTAAATCAGGGCTCCAGCTGGAGCAGGAAGCGCTCGCCTTTCTCACGGGTACCGAGGATTTCCAGGAAGGCATCGCCGCCTTTATGCAAAAAAGAGATCCGGTGTGGAAGGGCAAGTAAACTTACCGGCAGCCTTCTAAAAAGATCGATCTGACTGCTTCTTTTCGCCAACGGGAGGTGTGCTTCATGATCGAGAAATGGTACATTACCGAACAGACCTTTCCCGAGCTGTTGAATCGCAACGCCCTTCGTTTCGGATCCCGCCGGGCGCAATGGTGGAAAGTAGAAGGGGCGCAGCGTACCGCCACGCTCACCTATGCAGAGCTGTGGCGCCTGGTCAAGGAGGCGGCGGCGGGTTTGATGGAGCTGGGTTTTGAAAAGGGTGACCGCGGCGCTGTGATGGCCTATACCAGTCCACAATGGACCTGGGCCGACTACGCTGTGATCTGCGCCGCCGGCGTTTCGGTGAGCATCTACCCCACTCTTTCCGCAAAAGAGGTTGTCTATATGCTCAATGATTCGGGAGCAAAATACCTTTTTGTTCATGATAAGGCCATTCTGGAGCGGGTTATAAAGGCCCGGGGGCAGATGGGGACGTTGCAAAAAATCGTCCTTTTATCTGGCGACAATATCAGCGGCTCCCCCGATGTGCTTACTTTTGAGGAGCTGCGCCGGCTGGGCGTGAAGCTTTTGAGTCGTCAGCGGCTTGCCTTTGAAAAACGGTGGCGCTCCGTGGAGCTGACCGATATGATGAATATCGTCTATACCTCGGGCACAACGGGGCAACAGAAGGGGGTAATTCACACTCACCTCAGTTTCAACGCCGCCTGCTGCCGCGATCTGCGGATAGTTCCCCCTTACCGTCCCGGTGATGTTTTGCTTTCCTTTCTTCCGCTGGCCCACACCTACGAAAGGGAGTGTGGGCACGGTTCCGCCACCATGGCTGCCGCAACTATCGCCTACTCCTCCCCGCAGACGCTCGTGGAGGATCTGCAGCTGTTTAAACCGGCAATTTTCATGTCGGTGCCGCGGATCTATGAGCGGATCTATCTAGCCCTGCGCGATCTGGCTTCCCGCTCACCGCTCAAAAAAAGGATCTTCGATTTTGCCATGAAAACCGGGCTCCAGCTGACG
>CAZPET010000405.1:0-1702 GCA_964585625.1 uncultured Syntrophomonadaceae bacterium | reverse complement strand
CCCGGTCACCGGTGTTGTTGACGGTAATAATACCGCTTACCCGGCAAACCTCCTCCGTCTCCAGTGGAGTGCGGGATGCGGTGATGGTATAGCTGATGCTGCCTGTTTCTCCCCGTGCCAGGGTCAGGGTTTCCGGTTCCGCTGTTTTTGTAATTGACCAGCCATACACGGTCCGCTGCTCCCAGATTCCATCCGCAGTCAGCGTCACTGTTAGCGAGGTCCCTGCCTGTGAAGAGAAGCATTCTTGATTGGCCAGGGCGGGGGCTGCTGCCATCAGTAAAACCATGCTGATAACGATCAGCAGAACAACTTTATTCAGATTCATTTTTTATCCTCCTATCTCTTTTTAAAGAAGTCGATATCCCGGTGATGGGTTTTGTCGCAAATGTATATGCCGGATCAAGCGGTATTATTAATAAAAAAGTTCGCAAATTAACGGCGTAAAATGGAGTAATCAGGGATATCCATACCCGGGGGAAGGGGCCCGGTGGAAATTAGAGCACTAATATATAGATTGTGAGGTTGAATAGACAGCATAAAGGGACATTTGCTGGCATTAAGTTAAAGACGGTTCCTTTTTCAGGGTAAGTTCGATTGAATTGCCTTCCGTTGATAACTGTGCTATACTACCGACGGATAATTCAATTACACACGCCTCCGGAGCCCGGACCGGGTCGGCCGTCTGCGGGCCGCGGGAGGGGCCTTGAGGGAGCGCGGTGGATAAACCAAAGGAGGAATTTTCTTGGCAATCGTGACCATGAAACAGCTGCTCGAAGCGGGGGTTCACTTCGGGCATCAGACCCGCCGCTGGAACCCCAAGATGAAAAACTATATCTTCACCGAACGCAACGGTATCTACATTATTGATCTGCAGAAAACAGTCAAGCTGATGGATGTGGCCTACAACTTTGTGCGCGATATCGCCGCGCGGGGCGGCCACGTAGTTTTTGTAGGTACCAAGAAACAGGCCCAGGAATCGATCCGGCTTGAAACTGAAAGATGCGGGATGCATTATGTGAACCAGCGTTGGCTCGGCGGGATGCTGACTAACTTCCAGACCATCAGCCGGCGGATAAAGCGCCTGCATGATCTGGAGAAGATGGAAGAGGATGGCACCTTCGACCTGCTGCCCAAAAAAGAGGTGCTCATCCTGAAACACGAGCATGAGAAGCTGCTTAAGTTTCTCGGCGGGATCAGGAACTTGAAGGCCCTGCCCGATGCCATCTACGTCGTGGATCCGCGCAAGGAGAGGATCGCCGTAGCCGAAGCGCGCAAGCTGGGCATCCCCATCATCGCCATCGTCGATACCAACTGCGACCCCGATGAGATAGATTACATCATTCCGGGGAACGACGATGCGATCAGGGCCATCAAGCTGATCACCTCGTGCCTGGCCGATGCGGCTATCGAAGGCCGGCATCTTCTGGATGCGGATCAGGACGAAGATGATGTCGCCGGAGAAGGCGCAGAGATTCGGAAAGATGCCGCCGTTAAAGATGATGCCGGTAAACCGGCGGAGAAACCGGAAGAAAGCGCCGCCATTGAGGCATCAGAGCAGCCTGCCGGGTAACGGTAGGGGAGAAGATCAGAATTCCCACGTGTTACTCACAACACGATGAATGAAAGCGTTAAAATACGAGATCCTTCGGGCTTCGCCCTCAGGATGACAGAAACCGGGCTTTGCCCTCAGGATGACAGGAAC
>CAZPET010000404.1:0-1703 GCA_964585625.1 uncultured Syntrophomonadaceae bacterium | reverse complement strand
CCTATGCTTTGCGCCGCCAGGGTCAGGGGATTATCGCCACCCTGATGGCCTTCGAATTTGAACTCACCCCGGCAGCCCTGCTCGACGAAGCCCTGCAGGAGTATCTCGAGACGAAGCCGCTCCCCCTGGAGCGGCAGAAGCAGCTGCGCGGCGCCCTGCGCGATTTCATGACTCACCGGCTTCGTTTCGCCCTGCAGGAGAAGGGCTTGAGTTACGATGTTATCGAAGCGGTCCTCGGCGTCCCCTACCGCTCGGCGGCTGAGCTTTACGAGCGCGCCGCCGCCCTGGAAGAGCACTTGCGGACGGAGCTGCTCGGGGATATTAGCGCCGCCTATATCCGCGTGGCCAATCTTTCCCGCCGGGCCGGCGGTGAAGCGGTGCAGCACACTCTCCTGGGCGAGCCGGCGGAGCAGGAGCTCTACCATCGCTTTCTCCAGATCGAGCCCGCTCTGGAGCAGGCGCTACAGCAGCGCCGTTACCGCTCCTGTTTTGAGCATCTGGGGCAGCTGAAGAAGCCGGTGGATCGCTTTTTTGATGAGGTTATGGTCATGGTTGAGGACGAGCAGCTGCGCCGGAACCGGTTAAATCTGCTGGCATCGGTGAAAGAGCTTTTCAACCGGCTGGCTGATTTTGCACTGCTGCAGCTGACTCCATGATTGCCGGCAGCGGTGGCGTACCGCCGGGCTGCCCGGGCGATGCGGGGGGTGGAGCAGATGAACCTGAGCCAGAGGCAGAAGAAGATTCTCGAGATTGTCAAAGAATCAGGTCCCATATCTGGTGAGGAGATCGCCTCCCGGTTGAGCGTTTCCCGGGCTGCATTGCGGCCCTGCCTGGCGGTCCTGACCATGGCCGGGCTGCTCGACGCTCGCCCGCGCGTGGGCTACAGTTACGCCGGCAAGGAGGCGAAGAATCTTTTCGCCGACTACCTGAAGCGCTTTACGGTGGGCGAGGTGAAGGCGGTGCCGACGGTGATCCGGGAGGAGAGCTCAGTCTACGACGCCATCGTCTCCCTCTTTGTTGAGGATGTGGGCACCCTCTTTGTTATCGATGAAGGAGGTTTCCTGCAAGGGATCCTTTCGCGCAAGGATCTGCTGAAAGCAGCGATCGGGGGCAGTGATCTTCTGCGGATCCCCGTGGCGGTGATTATGACTCGGATGCCGAACCTGATCACTGTGGAGCCGGATCAGGATGTGGTGGTGGCGGCCAAGAAGATCGTCGATTACCAGGTTGATGCTCTACCGGTGGTGCGCAAGGTGGAAGGAGATAAGTTCAAGGTGATCGGTAAAATAACCAAAACCACGCTGGCCCGTCTGCTGGCGGAGGTAAGCAGCTAGGGAGGAAAAGGCGTATGGACGTCCCTTCTAAGAAACCGGTGGTCTACATTATTTCCGATTCCATCGGTGAGACCGCGGAATTCGTGGTCAAAGCAGCGGCGAGTCAGTACGATTCCGAGGAGATGGAGCTGCGCAGGGTTCCTTTTGTCAGCGACAGCGCCAGGATTATCGAGATTATGAGCGAGGCGTCCCGGGGCAACAGCATGGTCGCTTACACCCTGGTCCGGCCGGAGCTGCGCCGTGTTGTCGAGACAGAGGCGGCGCGCTACAATATTCCCACGGCCGATATCATGGGGCCGGCGATGGGTGCCTTCTCACGGATTATGAAACAAGCGCCCCATCTGGAACCGGGACGGGTCCGCCGACTCG
>CAZPET010000403.1:0-1731 GCA_964585625.1 uncultured Syntrophomonadaceae bacterium | reverse complement strand
AAGACCGGGCTGGTGCAGATAGGCCGGGCCGTGTCCGGCATAGCTGATGCACTGCTCCCGTCAAGCAGCGCAGACGGCAGGCTGTGGATAGCCTGTGACGGGGAGATCTATAATCGCGCTACAATCGCAGAAGAAATTGAGAAAACAGGGAACAGCTCTTTTCCGGATGGTTGCCCTGCCGCAGAAGTTATTCTGCGCTCCTATGAACAGTGGGGTACCGGCTGCCTGGAGAAATTCCGGGGGGCGTATGCTTTTGCACTGTGGGATGCCGGCAAGAAGGAACTCTGGCTGGTCCGGGACCCGGTTGGGGTTAAACCGCTTTATTACAGTGTCCACCACGGCAGGATTACCTTTGCTTCAGAGATCAAAGCCCTGCTTCAGGATCCCGAACAGGTTCGAGAGGTTGACGAGCTTGCTCTTTATCACTATCTATCTTTCCTGATATCCCCGGCGCCGCAAACGCTATTTAAGGGGATCAAAAAGCTGCCCTGTGGAACACAGCTGCGAGTGAGCGCTGACGGCAGCATGGTGGAACAGCGCTACTGGGATGTTTTGGATCAGACCGGGCCTTTGAGCAATCTATCGGAAAAAGAAATTTGCCAGCTGATCCTGGAGGAGCTGCGCGAGGCCGCTCTACTGCAAAAACCTGCGGCAGACCCAGTAGGGGTTTTTCTCTCCGGGGGGCTTGATTCCAGTATCTTGACCGCATTGCTTTCAGGGGATCAGGGATCACCGGTGAAGACCTTTACCATAGGTTATCAAGGAGACTACCGCTCTTACGGCAACGAGTTCTCCTACGCCCGCCTGATCGCGGCGGAGAGGGGGACTGAGCACCATGAATATTTCCTCGATCATGATGAACTGATCTCTTTCATCCCCCGGATGATCTATTTGCAGGATGAGCCGATCGCTGACCCGGTTTGTGCACCTACCTATTACCTGTCGAAGATGGCCGCGGAAAACAACGCGGTTTGCTGCCATGTTGGTGAGGGCGCCGATGAACTGTTTTGGGGCTATCCCAGTTGGAAAACTGCTTACCGGTTGGAGAAATTGAACAGCTGGCCGCTCCCCCGCTCGCTGAAGACGGCCGGTCTTCATGGATTGAGGATGTTGGGCAGGGATAGAACCTGTTATTACGAATGGCTGCGCCGCGGCACCGCCGGTTTGCCTCTTTACTGGAGTATGGAAGCTTATACAGACTTGCAGAAACAGGTTCTGCTTTCGCCGCGCTTGCGCCGCAAGTTCAAACACCATAGCGCCTGGGAAGCCCTGCAGCCCGTTTACAAGCGCTTCGAAGAGAAAGCCTGGGAAAAATCCCACCTCAACTGGATGACCTATCTCGATCTGAATTTACGCCTGCCGGAACTGCTGCTGATGCGTCTGGATAAAATGACTGCTACTGTCGGCGTGGAGGCGAGGGCGCCTTTTCTTGACCATAGATTTGTTGCCCAGGTGTTAAGTATTCCGGAGAAAATAAAAGTGAGAAATGGTCAGCTTAAATATATCTTGAAAAAGGCGGCCCGCGGACTTCTTCCGGACATGCTGATAGACCGGAAAAAGCAAGGCCTGGCCGTTCCTGTAACGGAATGGTTTTACGATTACCTCGACCCGGTGATCCGCCGGGCGATGACCGAATTGGATCAGCACACCGATTTCTTTGACCGGACAGAAGTAGAGCGGATCATGGAAGAGGGGCGCGGCCAGAAGGCGTGGTACCTGATGAATTTTGCC
>CAZPET010000402.1:0-1743 GCA_964585625.1 uncultured Syntrophomonadaceae bacterium | reverse complement strand
TGGCCGAGGCCGAAAGGGGAGGGCTTAACCCGGAGCAGGTGCTGCGGCTTCTGGAGAAAATGATCAGTGAAAGGAGTAGGCAGTGATGAGCATGCCAAGCTTGCAGGTGGAGAACCTGGTGAAATGTTATCCACGCTTTGCCCTCAAGGAGATCTCCTTCGAGCTTCCCCGGGGATATATCATGGGCCTGATTGGTCCCAACGGGGCTGGTAAAAGCACCACCGTGAAGGGGATAATGAACCTGGTGCGGCTCGACGGGGGCACCGTGCGTGTCTGCGGCCTGGACCACCGCACGGACGAGGAGTGGGTCAAGCAACTGGTTGGCTACGTGGGAGAGGAGCAGTACTTTTACTCCGAGATGAGCGTACACTGGACGGCCGCCTTTGTCCGGCGCTACTACCGCTCCTGGGACGAACACTATTTCGGCCTGCTGATGGAGAAGTACGAGCTGGATCACAGAAAGAAAATTAAGGAGCTTTCTCGAGGGATGAAGGTAAAGCTGGCCTTGATTCTGGCCCTGGCGCACCGGCCCCGGCTGCTGATCCTCGACGAGCCCACCTCCGGTCTGGACCCGATAGTGCGCCACGAACTGCTTAAGGAGATGCTGGAGATGATCCAGGACGAGGATTGCTCCATACTCTTCTCTTCGCATATCACCGACGATATCCATAAGGTGGCCGATTTTATCACCATCATCAACGACGGGGCGATCCTCGAGAGCGCCCCCAAAGAGGATATCTTCAACCGCTACCGCCGGGTGGTTCTGCCGGTCGAAACTGCGCGGGCGCTTGATCGGAACTGCTTCGTAGCCTGGAAAGAGGCGGCCCCGTGCGCGGTGGCGGTCACCACGGACTACCCGCGGCTGCGGGAGCGCCTCGACCCGGATCTGCCCGGCGAGACGCTGAACCTGGATCAAATACTTTTAAGCCTTGTAAAGGGGGAGGTCTAGATGTGGCAGCTGGTTTTTAAAGACATGGCCCTGCAGGGACGGAGTCTCTACACCTATTTTGTGCTGGCCGTGCTGGCCGGAATCTTTTTCTTCTGCTTTACTACCGGGGGCGGCGAGGAGATCATTTACGTGGTCGGCGTCGTGGCGGTAATAAATGTGACCTTCCGGGCTGCATACGAAGATGACCGGAACAAGGGCTTCTCTTTTCTCTGCTCGCTGCCGCTGAAGCGCTCTACAGTGGTCTGGAGCAAGTTTACTGGTTCGATTATATTTGTCCTGTTCGGCTTCGGGGCCATGGCGGTGATCGACCTGGTCTTTAAGACTTACACGGGTCAGCCGGAAGTGTTCTGGGCGCGTTTTCCCGCCTATACAATGTTGCCGTCGGGAATTTTGATCCTGCTTGGTATTTTCTGGCTTCTTTTTTTCAGGTTTGGTTATATCAAGGCGTCGAATATTGTTCGTTTTCTTTTCCTGGCGCCGCTTCTAGGCGCCGCGGTGGCATCGCAGATCATTCCTGGTGTAGACATGAGCGGTCTCTACGGGTGTTTGCAATCGCCCCTGATCTTCGCGGCATTCTTTGTTCTGGCTATGCTGACTTACGGGGTGATGCTTGTGCTTTCCCTGGCCCTGTTCGGCAGAGCCGACCTGGGTTAACCGCGCCTCCGGAAGGTGTTATACCGTTATAGGGAATTTTGCCTTTGACATTCATAACAGAAAATTGCTATAGTTCCCAACCCTACCCGATGCTCTCCGACAAGGGAGGGCGGCGTAAATATTCGCGGCAGGTTTTTGAT
>CAZPET010000401.1:0-1745 GCA_964585625.1 uncultured Syntrophomonadaceae bacterium | reverse complement strand
GGGGAAAATATCGCGGCGCGAACTCAGGGAAGAGCTGGAGGAGGTTGAATGAAAACAGAATTTTTCCAGGTTGCAGGGCTGACCAAAAAATTTGGGGGTCTTACCGCGGTGGACAATGTTTCATTTAACGTGCACCGGGATGAAGTGGTCGGATTGATCGGTCCGAACGGCGCCGGTAAAAGCACCCTGGTCAAGATGATCATGGGTATTTTGAAGCCCGACCGCGGTTCGATCAGGTTCCAGGGAAAAGAGCTCAGGGGGAAAAACCCCTGGGATATCGTCAACCTGGGGATTGCCGGGACCTTTCAGAACACCCGCCCCTTTCGCCGGATGCCGATCATCGCCAACGTGATGGTGGCCTGCCTGGCCCCGCGGGGGCGCCGCAGGGGGGAATGGGTCAAGCGGGTCGAGGCGAAGGCGAAAGATGCTCTTGAATTTGCCGGGATATCCGACCTGGCCCTCGAGCCGGCGGCGCATCTTTCGCACGGCGATCTGAAAAGGCTTGAAATTGCGCGGGCCATAGCCACTGAACCCGAGCTCCTCATCCTTGACGAGCCCTTCGGCGGACTCAATCCGGTTGAAACCGACCTGCTGGCCAAATCGATCCGGCGGTTGCACCGCGGGGGGCGCTTCGGCAGGCTGCACAGCGAGGGGATGGGGATGATCATCATCGAGCACAAGCTCAGCGAGTTGATGAAAATTGTCGATCGGGTGATCGTGCTCCATTTCGGGCAGATCATCGCGGCCGGTTCGCCGCAAGATATCGTGGAGAACCCCGCCGTGATTGAAGCTTACCTGGGGAAAGAGGGGGCCTGACGGCGATGCTCGAGGTAAAGGAACTGACGGTCTGCTACGATACGGCGATGCTTCTGAACGAGGTCAGCATGGAGGTGCACCGGGGTGAACTGGTCAGCCTGATCGGACCGAACGGGGCGGGAAAGACCACCCTGATGCGGGCGATCAGCGGGCTGGTGCTCTGGGAGAAGCAGATGAAGCGGGGGACCCGGGCCGGCAATATCACCATCACCGGCGAGGTTTACTTTCAGGGCCGGCGGATCGATCAGCTGCCGCCGCACCTGATTGCCCGGATGGGACTGGTGCTCTGCCCCGAACGGCGGCGTCCCTTCAGTGAACTTACGGTGGCGGAAAATCTCAAGGCCGGCGCCTACCTGGTGAGCGATCACCGCAGATACCGTGAAACGCTGGAGCTGGTTTACCGGACCTTTCCGGTTTTGCAGAAAAGGTCGCGGCAGATCTCGGCGACGCTATCCGGCGGGGAGCAGCAGATGCTGGCGATCGGGCGGGCCCTGATGACCCGGCCGGTCCTGCTCTGTATTGATGAGCCCTCAACAGGGCTCTCTCCGCTGATCAAGCAGGATCTTTTTGCCAGGATCAAAGAGATCAACGAGAGCGGTATCACCATGCTCCTGGTGGAGCAGGACGTCAATCTGACCCTGGCCATGTCCAGCCGCAGCTATATCCTCTCACACAGCAAGATTGTGGCCCGGGGAGACAGGGACGAGCTGCTGGCGGACGAGACGATCCGCCGATCTTACCTGGGGCTTTAACCGGGTTCAAAAAAGGAGTGAACATATGCTCACAAATATCCTGGTAACCACCCTGGTCAACGCCGCCGCTTACGCCATGCTGGCGGTGGGATTTTCGCTGATATTCGGCGTGGGCCGGATTATCAACCTGGCCCATACCGCCTATTACATGCTGGCCGGTTTTTCCATCTTCGCCCT
>CAZPET010000400.1:0-1751 GCA_964585625.1 uncultured Syntrophomonadaceae bacterium | reverse complement strand
AAGCGGTTGAAGATATAGGGGAGATCTTCCGGCGCGATCCCGGCGCCGCTGTCCTCCACCCTGATCCCGGTATAAAGCGGGTTCTGCTCAAAAGAGATCTTAAGAGATCCATTTTCCGGGGTGTGCTCGATGCAGTTCTTGATAATATTGATCAGCGCTTCGCAGCTCCACTCAAAATCGCCGGTAAAGCTGACATCTTCATCGCCTTCCAGGTAGACCTGCAGCATTTTGATCTCCAGCGGGATGCCCAGCGAGGCCAGGGCCTTTTCCACAAGGTCGTGAACCCGGATTCTCTCCTTTTTCAAGGTCACGGCTCCCGCGTCCAGTCTGGATAGCTTTAACAGTGAGCTCACCAGCCACTCGATCCGCTTCAACTGAGCCCTCATCCGCTCAAGAAAGAGGGCTCTCTTCTCTTCTGCAGGGTTCTCGGACAGGAGATCATTTAAAACAGAAAGCGAGGTTAGCGGGGTTTTCAGCTGGTGCGAGATATCGGCGAGAGAATCGGCCAGGAGAGCTTTATCCCGCTGCAGCGCTCCGGCCTGCTCTTTGAGCAGCGTGGTAATTTTATAGATCTCATTTTTGAGGATACTGAGATCGCCTTCGCGGTTATCCCGGATATCGAGAGCATAGTCCCCGGCGTTTATTTTCCCGGCATAGCGGGTCAGCTCCCGGATTTGCCCGTACTGTTTTCGTAGAAAGAACAAGGTAGCCGCGGCGAAGGTGACGCCGGCGAGAACGGGCAGCAGCAGATAGACGGTTAAGTTGTAGCGAAATAAGTTTTGCATCAAGGGGGTCTCCAGTCGCAGGTCCGCGCTATCAATCCCATATTTTGAAAGGATATTAATCCCTCTTGAAGCGGCCTCTTTATCCGGATGCATGATCCGGTTAATCAGATCCTGCTCCGCCTCCGGGTATTTATCCGTGATCGCGCCGAGGATTGAGGCATGGCTCTCGATAAGAGCCTGTTTTAAATGATACCGGCCGGCCAGGCCGAGCAGGAGGGCGGCGATGAGCAATCCGGCAAGCAGGAAGGCAAATAGAACCAGCAGTCTGTTTACTTCCGGATTCCTGGAGAGTTTAATCTTAATCACCCGCCCTGTAGCCCAAACCGCGGACGGTTTGAATGATTTTCGGCTCCCGGGGATCGTCTTCGATCTTTTCGCGCAGCCGCTTGATATAGACGGTCAGGGTATTATCATTGACGAAATCGCCGGCCAGGTCCCAGATCTCCTGCAGGATCTGATTCCGGGTCAGGACTTGCCCCTTGTGGCGGGCCAGGGTCAGCATCAGCTTGTACTCTAAGGCGGTCAGCGAGACCGGGTGGTTGTTCTTGTAAACTCTCGCTTCGGCCGGGTTAACCCTGATATCACCGATCATAATCTCTGTTTTCTGTTCGGGTTGCCGGTTATACCTGCGTAAAACGCTGTTGATCCGCGAGATCAGCTCCCGGACCCGGAACGGCTTGGCAATATAGTCATCAGCTCCCAGGTCCAGCCCCATGATCGTGTTGACTTCATCATCGCAGACGGTAAGAAAGATAACCGGCGTCTCCCCTCTTGACCTGACCAGCCTGCATAGATCGAAGCCGTTGCCGTCCGGAAGATTTACATCGAGGATGACCAGCAGAAAATCACGGTTCAGGATGCATTCTTTGGCGCTGTGAAAGTCATAACAGGCATGCGTGGAGAAGCCTTCGCGGGTCAAGGCATACTCGATGCCCATGGCGATGGTTTTGTCATCTTCAACGATCA
>CAZPET010000399.1:0-1779 GCA_964585625.1 uncultured Syntrophomonadaceae bacterium | reverse complement strand
CGACAGGGGAACGGAAACGGCCAGGGCAACCAGGAATGAAACCAGTCCGGAATATTTAAACTCGATCGCCACCACCGCGCCGATCAGCCCGCAGATAATGCCCAGGGGCAAGCCAAAATTCAGCCCTGTTCCGGCTCTTATCGCCGGGATCATCGCCAGGACGAGCACGGCATTCATGCCAAACCGCACCAGCATATCGCTCGCCAGCATGGACATGGGCAGCTTAACCAGTGCCGCCGCAACGCAAAATGCAGCCAGGAAAAAGCCGATTATGAGCCTGGGAAGTCCAATCTTTTCTACGATTGCAGCCAACCTTTCGTTCATGACCGGACAGCCCCCCTGTGTTCATATTCACCGGCCATCATCAGCCCGAAATCAAGATCTGAGGCAGTGGGTTCGAGGATCCCTTCCAACCTGCCCTGATAGATGATCGCAATCCGGTCACAGACCGAGCGAAGCTCCGCCAGTTCACTGGAGGTCATTACCACGGTAACGCGCCTCTCGCGGTTTAATTTCAGAAGCAGGTCGAGGACAATGCGCTTCGCGCCGATGTCGATCCCCCGTGTCGGTTCGGAAACAAAGAGAATATCCGGGGAGAGAGTCAGCGCCCGGGCGATGCATACTTTTTGCTGGTTGCCGCCGCTCAAGCGCCGTACCGCCTGGTGCGGCCCCAGGCAGCGGATATCAAGCTCCCTGATCATTTCGAGAGAATGCTGCTTGATTTTTACTCCATCTTCAAGAATGATAAAAGGCAAGATTTTTTTAAGGAACCGGTTCTGGCTCTGCATGGCCGCAATGACGATATTCTGCTCGATCGATTCATCCCAGAGCAGTCCCACACCGCGGCGATCTTCCGAGACAAAAGCCATCCCCTCATTCAACATGGACATGGGGTTGCCCAGGGGCAACGGACGGCCGTTTTTTAAGACAACTCCCCCGGCCGGGTATAAACCCATGATCCCGTTGGCAATACCGATCTTGCCGTGGCCGGCCAGGCCGCCGATACCTAAAATTTCACCTTCGTAGATCTTCATGCTCAGGTCATTCACCCGCTCGCCGGGCATGTCTACGGTAATATTTTTCAACTCCAGGACCACATTTTTCGAGGATTTTTTCCTTGTAGACGCCGTAATGCGGCTGATTTTCCGGCCAACCATCAACTCGGCTATTTTTTCCACCGAAGCCTCACCCCGTTGCAGGGAAGCGACCACCTCACCGTCCCGCAACACCGTGATCCGATCGCAAATCTTTTTCACTTCTTCCAGGCGGTGGCTGATGAAAAGGACACCCAATCCTTCGGAGGCGAGTTTTTGCGCCGTTTCCAAAAACTGCTCCGCTTCGCTTTCTGTCAGCACCGCCGTCGGTTCATCGAACACCACCACCCGGGTGTTTTCCTTGTCGATTTCCCGGGCCACTTCGATAAACTGCATGTAGCCCACCGGCAGGCCTCCGACCGGGATCGATTCATCCAGGGACATGCCCAGACGGTCAAGCGCCCGGCGAGAGTCTTCCCTGTTCTTCTGTATATCGATCGTTCTCATTCTTTTACCCAAAATCCTGCTGGCCAGGTTTTCCCGGGTATTTTCGCGGTTCAGCTTGATATTTTCCGCGACATTAAAACCCGGGATGAGCATGAACTCCTGGTGGACCATCCCGATCCCCGATGCCATTGCCTGGGCCGGGCTCTGGAAGGAAACCGGCGTACCCTCCAGGGAAATACCTCCCTCATAACCTCCCGTAAGATGGATCACCGGCATCCCGAAGAGGACATTCATCAAC
>CAZPET010000398.1:0-1784 GCA_964585625.1 uncultured Syntrophomonadaceae bacterium | reverse complement strand
GAAATGATCTGCTGCTGCTGCGGGACTATGCGCTGCAGGGCGGCGCGGCCGAACCGTATTTCAGCAACCCTCCCCGGGGCCGGGACCTTCTCTGGCTGGAACCGCGCCTGACGGTGCAGGTTGAATTCGCGGAGTGGACCGGTGACCTGCGCCTGCGCGCCCCGGTGGTTATCGGTTTCACCAACCGCCCCCCCCCGGAAGCCCTCCTCTAATATATCAGGGGGACGGTTCTCTTGATATAAAAAACAGGCGAGAAAGTCAGAAGCGGAACAAAGGGGACTGCCCCCGGTGTCCGATCGGTGTTCTACAGGGGTGACAACATGTCCATGCTGGTGGTAAACAGCAAAGAGCTCTCCATGACCAATCTCGACCGGGAGCTCTGGCCCGACGACGGGCTGCTCAAGCACGATCTGATTCGCTACTATATCGAAGCGGCGCCTTATCTGCTGCCCCACCTGCGCAACCGCCCCCTGGTGGTGCAGCGCTTTCCGGAAGGGATTGACGGGGCCGGGTTTTATCAAAAGAATGTCCCCGAGGGCGCCCCGGACTGGCTGCGCACCTGTCCGGTCAGGCACGGTGAAGGTAAAGAGACGCTCTACATAGTGGCTGATTCCATTGAAACCCTTGTCTGGCTGGGCAACCAGGCCTGCCTTGAGCTGCATCCCTGGCTCTCTGCGGTGGGGAGCCTGGAAAATCCGGACTTTGTGGTTTTTGATCTTGATCCGATGGAGCGGAGCACCTTCTCCGACGTCTGCACCGTCGCCATTGCTGTCAAAGAGCTCCTGGCGGGATTGCAGTTGCAGTGTTATCCCAAGCTTTCCGGGGCCACCGGAATGCAGCTCTACCTGCCGGTAGAACCGCGTTATACTTACCGGCAGGCCAGGGATTTCGCTGAAGAGATCTGCCGCCGCGTGCACCGGGCCTATCCGGGGATTACCACGCTGGAGCGGAAGATAGGGCAGCGCGGCGGTAAACTTTATCTCGATTACCTGCAGAACGGGCGCGGGAAGACGCTGGCGGCGCCGTACAGTCCGCGCCCTCTCCCCGGCGCGCCGGTCTCGCTGCCGCTGACCTGGGATGAAGTCGGCCGGGAAGCAATCCTTCCGGGGAAGTTTACCCTGCAAAACGTCATGCCCCGCTTGCAGCAGCACGGTGATCTTTTTATCCCCGTATTGGAAAACAGGCAGATATTACCGCCGATCTAGCATCGGGGGTGCAAAACGGGCGAACACAGTTCGCCCCTTGTCCGGGGAAAATCCAGCTGCCGAGTACTGCGGTCCCTTTTCTAACCTCCAACTTCCAACTTCCAACCTCTAGTATTGCCCGGTTTTTAACATGTCCACGCGTGAGCGGTTATGTTATAATCGAAGAGATAAATTAAAGATTTCTGGAACCGGTGAACATTCTTAAAGATAAAATGGGGAGAGGGGATTAGCGTGGTGGCGCGGCGCCGCGGCATTAGAATTCTGTTGATCTTGATCGGGGTTTTAGCTTTCCTGGCGGCAGTTTCTACTGCTGTCGATTACTGGTTCAGCGCCAGGTATGCATTTCCCGGCACGGTGGTGCCCCCATCCGGGGATGATGATCCCCCCCAAGAAATTCCCTCCGGTAACTCCTGGACGCCGTTTTGGCCGGAGCCGCCGTTGATTCCACGGCCGGAGACGGTCAAAGGGATCTATGTCACCGGTTATACCGCCGGTAAAGGTCACTTTCCGGAGCTGCTCGAGCTTATTGAACGGACCGAGCTGAACAGCGTGGTTGTTGATCTGAAAGATGACAACGGC
>CAZPET010000397.1:0-1790 GCA_964585625.1 uncultured Syntrophomonadaceae bacterium | reverse complement strand
GAAGCAGCAGTTGAGGAAGCAGCAGTTGAGGAAGCAGCAGTTGAAGAAACAGTTGAAGAAGAACAGGAAGATGCAGCCTTTACCGGTGAGGATTTTGATTTTACCGAAAGCCTGAACCTGGTCCAGGTGGGAGAGCAGGTTGTCGGAAAGGTAGTCCGGGCTGCGGAAGATGAAGTCTTCCTGGATATCGGCTACAAGACCGAAGCCCTGCTTCCGGCCAAGGAAGTATATCTGCAAGAGGGGGAAAGCCTGGTTGACCGGTTCGAACCGGGACAAGAGGTTGAGGTCACGGTTATCGATATCGATGATCAGGAGAGCAAGGTTGTAGTCTCTCACAAGCGTCTGGCCCGCGATAAAAGGTGGCAGGAACTGGCCCGGTTGCTTGAAGATGAGACGACTGAAGAGAGAAGGGTAAAACAGGTCGTCAACGCGGGCATGGTCATAGATCTGGGTGAGGGGATCGACGGCTTTATGCCGGGGTCGCTGGTAGATCTGCGCTATGTTCCTGATTTCAAACCGTTTCTCGGGGAGAAGGTCAGGTTCAAGGTGATCGAGCTTAACCGGGAAAAGGACAAGGCGATCTTATCGCGCAAAAAGGTTATCGAAGAAGAAAGCCTGCGTAAAAAAGAGGAAACCCTGCAGTCGCTGGAGATCGGTTCAACCATCCCGGGAGTGGTCCGGCGCTTGACCGATTTTGGCGCCTTTGTTGATGTCGGCGGTATTGACGGGTTGGTCCATGTATCGGAGATCTCCTGGGAGCGCGTGGCTCACCCCCAGGAGGTGCTGAAGGTAGGCCAGGAGATCGAGGTGAAAGTGCTCGATGTGATCCCCGAACGAGAGCGGATCAGCCTGAGCCTGCGGCGGACCGAGCCCGATCCCTGGACGAAAGCAATGCAGGAGCTGAAGAGCGGCGAGGTGGTTAAGGGCAAGATCACCCGCCTGGTCAATTTCGGAGCCTTTGTCGAGCTGAGACCGGGTGTGGAAGGGCTGGTCCATATTTCCCAGATCGCCGATTATCATGTTAAACATCCCTCGGAAGTGCTTCATGAAGGTGAAGAAGTGGATGTTAAGATCCTCGAATTGAAACCCCAGGCGAAGCGGATCGGCCTGAGCATCAAAGAGGTGCGGCAAAGCAATCACTATTCCAATCCGGGGGAAGGCGATACCGGTGACGGCGGAACGGTGACCCTGGGTGATGTCTTTGGTGATCTCTTCGAGCAGGAGACAAAAGCTGAAGGGGAAGATGGAAGTTCAGACTTGCCGGAAGAAACGGCAGGGGATCAGGAGAGCGAAGAAGGCTAGATGCCGAGGCTTAACCGCAAGGACGAGCATATTATCATCAGACTGAAACAAAAACCGAGCCTCGCGGACTTTTCTGATATTCATTTTGTGCATAACTGTTTGCCGGATCGTAATCTGGACGAGGTGACCCTGGAAACAAGCTTGCTGGGAACGGAGCTGGGGTCGCCTCTTTTTATCAATGCCCTGACCGGAGGCACCCCCCTGTCGAAACGGGTAAACGCGGCCCTCGCCGGCGTGGCCAGAGAATGCGGCCTGCCAATGGCGCTGGGCTCGCAGATGGCAGCCCTGGATAATCCCCTGGTTGAGGATACCTTCAAGGTGGTGCGCGAAGTCTACCCGGAGGGGCAGATCTGGGCGAACCTGGGCGCATACGCCACGCCGGAGCTGGCCCGCCGGGCCATCGAGATGATCGATGCCGCAGCGCTGCAGATTCACCTGAATGTGCCGCAGGAGCTGGCCATGAAAGAGGGCGACTGCCGCTTTCGCGG
>CAZPET010000396.1:0-1793 GCA_964585625.1 uncultured Syntrophomonadaceae bacterium | reverse complement strand
CCTGGTGGCCGTGGTTACGAATTGCTCGCTCTCTTCAAAAGGATACTCCTTCGGCAGAGGCTGTCCCTCCGGATCGATCCGTTCGCCCAGATCAAAGGCAATCGTTTCGCCGATCCGGTAAGCCTTCCCGCCGCTCTCGACAGCCTCCTCCGAAAGCAGCACCTCACCGGCTTTTTCCGGGTAACGGCCGGCGGTCAGCCTGATGGGCATATGCCGCAGAGCGGTGGCGTCATACTCCTTAATAAAGAAGTAAGGGCGGTATTCTTTGGTGGACTGGTCAAAACGGGCAAAGCCCAGGTTCCGGCTGAGCATCGCCGTTTCGGTATAGGCGTTCCCGGTGATATATTTGATCTGCTCTGGGATGACGTCGTAAAAAGTGGCGTGAAAATTTCCATCTGTCTGCTTCGCTTGTTGCACAAAAAGGTCTTGAAAGCTGACCGCGATGGTGATGGTGGCGCAGATCATCGCCGCCGAGAGGATGATCCCGATAATGGTGACGATGGTTCGCTTCCTATTCAGCTTCAGGCTGCGCCGGGTGAGTGTATTCAGGATATTCACGGCCGGATCACCTCGTCTTTGACGATCTTTCCGTCGGCCAGGGTGATCATGCGGTCGGCCTGCAGGGCGATCTCGTGGGCATGGGTGATCATGATCAGGGTCTGGTGATAGCGCCTGTTTGACAGCTTCAGCAGCTCGACGATCTCCTTTGAATTTTTACTGTCGAGGTTGCCGGTGGGCTCATCGGCCAGGACCAGGGCCGGGCGGTTGATCAGGGCGCGGCCGATGGAGACTCTTTGCTGCTCCCCGCCGGAGAGCTCGTTAGGCAGGTGAGCGGCCCGCTCTGCCAGGTTGAGAGTCTCCAGGAGCTCATTCAAGAACTGCGGATCAATCTTTCTCCCGTCGAGCAGCAGCGGCAGGGTGATATTTTCCTCTACATTCAAGATCGGCAGCAGGTTGTAGAACTGGTAGATCAGCCCCACCTGCCGGCGGCGAAATATGGCCAGGTTGGTTTCGCCAAGGTTGTATATGTCTGTGTCTTCGATAAAAACTTTTCCCGAGGTGGGGCGGTCCACACCTCCGATCATATGCAACAGGGTCGATTTGCCGGAGCCGGAGGCTCCGACCACGGCTACAAATTCGCCCCGGTTCACGCTAAACGAGACCCCGTCGATCGCCTTGACCTGCGCGGCGCCGCGGCCATAGAACTTGGACAGATTCTCTACCCGTAAAATTTCCATAAAACCAAGCTCCTTTTCTTTGATGTCTAGATTCTACCTGTCCAAGGTGACGCTGCGGTGACAAAATAGGTGACAGTTTAGTCACAAAGCACTTAACGGTGGGGAATGCCCCAAAAGGGTATCTCCTACAGCCGCCCACTAATCGCTACCGGAGAAAGGCGGTTTTACGCAGAATCATAGGGGCGAACTGCGTTCGCCCGTTTTGTAAGGGCGAGGCATGCCTCGCCCCTGGAAAGGAATTTTAAATACTTCAACAATCTAACCAACTGACTTATAAGACAGTCCTCCAGGGGTAATTTAAAACAGATTATATTTAGTTGACAGGGCATTAGCTGCGTCAACCGGCCTTCCGGTAAAATTTGATCGTGAATTCTGAACCGTGGCCCGGATCGCTACTGACGGTAATATCCCCGCCCTGCTTCTCCACGATCGCCCGGGCCATGGCCAGGCCGATGCCGACCTGGTCGGCGGCGGCGTTTTTACCCTTGTAGAAGCGATTGAAAATATGGGGGAGATCTTCCGGTGCGATCCCGGCGCCGCTGTCCGCTACCGTGA
>CAZPET010000395.1:0-1793 GCA_964585625.1 uncultured Syntrophomonadaceae bacterium | reverse complement strand
TACGCCAAGGTGGCCAAGGAGCCCGCCATCATCTCCTGGATGGTCGGGGTCAGCGCGATCGTGACCACGCTGTGCACCTTTCTTATCGGCACCTGGAGCGACCGCCTCGGCCGCAGGAAGCCCTTTATTGCCGTAGGCTATATTTTCTGGGGCCTCTTCACCATCTGCTTCGGCGCCGCCGAGTTCCTGCCGAAAAGCCCCTTTATCGCGATAATTACCTTCGTGGTGGCGGCCGACTCGGTGATGAGCTTTTTCGGCTCGGTCGGTTACGACGCCGCCTTCTGCGCCTGGACCACCGATATATCCAGCGAGCACAACCGGGGCCGGGTCGGCGGGGTCTTCGCCGCCATGCCCGTGCTGGCCACCATTTTCGGGGCGGTGGTCTCGGGCATGGTCATAGACGCGATCGACTTCTTTCCCTTCTTTATCATCATGGGCGGCCTGGTCACGCTTATGGGGGTATTGACCCTCTTTACTTTAAAAGATGACCCTGGTCTGAAGGCCAGGAAAGAAGAAAAGGGCTATCTGCACCAGGTCTCCGCCGTTTTCAATGTCAAAACAGTTCTGGCCAACCAGGAGCTCTTCTGGGTATTCATCATCATGATGGTCTACTTCTTTGGATTCAACATCTATTTCCCCTATATCACCATCTACCTGAACAACTACCTGGGGATGAGCTATACGCTGGCGGGGGCCCTGCAGGGAGCCGGTCTTATCGCCGCGGTGCTCTTGACTATCCCGGCGGCCAAATATATTGACCGGGGCCGGGCTATCCCGGTAATGGTCTGGGCCATCATCGCCAATTTTGCCGGCCTGGTGCTGGTTTCGCTGACTCCCCGGATACCGCTCCTGCTCCTGGGGATCTTCGGCGCCGGTCTCGGCTATGTCCTGGCCCTGCAAACGCTGACCGCCTGGGTAAAAAACCTCTATCCCGAAGAACAGCGGGGGCAGTTTGAAGGGATCAAGCAGCTCTTCTTTGTCTGCCTGCCCATGGTTATCGGGCCTTCCATCGCCAACGTGGTGATCAACCGCACCGGTGTGCCCATGGTCATTGACGGCATCTCGGGCCTGGTGCCCACGGAGAAGCTCTTCCTGGTTTCCGCCTTTTTCACGCTGCTGACCTTCCTGCCGTTGATCCCGGCCGGCAGGCTGCAGCAGGCCCGCCGCCGGCAAAGAGAACAGAGCAAAGCAGCTGTATAATATAGGAGGTGACGCCTTGCAGAGGCAACATGAAATCGTTACCGGGGGGGGCTTGCTGAACAAAGACGGCTCCCTTGCTCAAAAAGGATACTCCACCCGGGCCCTTCTGCACTACAACCGGGAAGCGATCAAGGCGCCGCCGTGGCGGATCAAGGAATGGGACTTCTACCAGGTCTCGAACGACCGCTGCTGCCTGCAGATGACCATCGGACATGTCTCCTACGCCGGCGCCGTCACCGCGACCCTCTTCGAGCTGGATACGGGGCTGAAACATGAAACCCCGGTAATGCTGGTATTTCCCTTCAACCGGCTGAGGATGCCCCGCAGCGCCGAAGAGGGAGACCTGTTGTTTGAATCAAAAAATATGTTCATGAGCTTTGAGGCCGGCGGCGACAGGCGCATCTTGACCTGCCGCGCCGGCGGCAAGAAGGGCTGCAGCATGGATATCGCGGTGACGCTTTTTGCTCCCGATAAAACCTCTGTCGTTATGGCCACGCCCTTTGACGAGGACAGGCGGTATTTTTACTACAACCATAAAATCAACTGTATGCCCGCAGAGGGCACCGCCGTGATCAACGGCCGGAAATATATCT
>CAZPET010000394.1:0-1798 GCA_964585625.1 uncultured Syntrophomonadaceae bacterium | reverse complement strand
CAGGTAAGGATCTCGAGGATAGCGTCGGCCCCGGTGATGAAGAATAAATTGGCCCCGGGGGCGCCGCAGGTGCTGAAATGACGGATAGTGTCGATGGTGTATGATGGCTCCTGCTTATCCACCTCTACGCGGGAGACGATAAAGGAGGGGTTGGACATCACTGCGAGGGTAGTCATAAGGCAGCGGTGCTCCGCCGGCGAGACCTCTTCTTTCTCTTTGTGCGGCGGTAGGCCCGCCGGGATAAAGATAACGTAATCCAGAGAAAATTGCTGCCTGGCTTCTTCCGCTGTCACCAGATGACCGATATGGATCGGGTCAAAAGTGCCTCCCATCAGGCCGATGTTCAGCGGATCGGATTTTCGGTTCTGTGGTAAGGGCAAAGGTTCAGGCTCCTCGATACACTTTATCAGGCCTCATAATAGAACTCTTCTTCGCCGATAGCAACCGTATCTCCTGCTTCGATGCCCATTCTTTTTAATTCCTTCTCCAGGCCGCAGCGCCGGCAGTAACGCTGGAAGCGCCGCAGCGATTCCTCGTTGTCAAAATCGGTCCGCGCCGCCGCCCGCTCGATCCGGAGGCCGCGGACCCGGTAGACGCCTCCTTCTTTCTCGACAACAAAAGCGTTATCCTCCTCTACAGGCCCGGGCCGGATCACCGCCTCGGCAGGCCTGGCCGGCGGCAGGGCGGAAAGGCGGGCGACCTCGCCGGCCAGAAAATGCAAAAGCTCCTTTAGGGAAGCACCGGTAGCGGCAGAGATCCCGAAAACCCCGGCCGGTGCGCCCTCCTCCTCTTCAACGGCGCGCCGCAAAAGGGCCAGATTCTCCTCTGTTCCGGTAAGATCCCTTTTATTCCCCACCACCACGCGGGGATAATCGGCCAGCCCTTTGCTGTAAAGGGTAAGCTCTTCTATCAGCCCCCGGTATGCCTCCACCGGGTCGGGGCGAGCTTCGGGGGAGAGGTCGATCAACAGCAGCAGCAGGAGGTTGCGCTCCACATGCCTCAAAAAACGGTGCCCCAGCCCCGCACCGCGGTGTGCACCGGTGATCAGGCCGGGCAGATCGGCAACAACAAAGCTCTCCCCGCTTTCCATCTCTACCAGGCCCAGCTGCGGCGTAAGAGTGGTAAAAGGGTAGTCGGCGATCTTGGGGCGGGCTGTAGTGATGCGCGAAAGCAGCGTTGACTTACCGGCGTTGGGGAAGCCCACCAGCCCCACCTGAGCGAGAAATTTCAGCTCAAGATAAATTTTGAGCTCCTCCCCCGGCAGGCCCTTTTCGGCATGCCGCGGCGCCTGGTGCCTGGAGGTGGCAAAACGGCTGTTGCCCCTCCCCCCGGTGCCGCCGGCAGCTGCTCTGACCCTCTGCCCCGGCGAAGTCAGGTCGGCCAGCAGGCCGCCCTTTTCATCCCGGACCAGCGTGCCCGGGGGAACGGGGATGACCAGATCGCTGCCGCGCCGGCCCTGCCGCCGCTTCGGCCCCCCGTTGGCTCCGTGGGGCGCTTTCTGACGACGCCGGTAGCGCAGGTCGAGAAAGCTCTGCCGCGAAGGGTCAGCTTCCAGGTAGACGCTCCCGCCGTCGCCGCCGTCGCCGCCGTCGGGGCCGCCCCGGGGGACAAACTTTTCACGCCGGAAGGAGACCGCACCGTCGCCGCCACGGCCGCCGCTAATTTCAAGCCAGATCTCATCTACAAATATCTTCAAACACCTCCGCAAGGGGGCTCCGGCGCTACCCCTTGACTTTTATCCCAAAAAAAAACCCGGGTGTGCCCCGGGCTCTAGTGGACCGCTTCGCTTTCCAGCGGG
>CAZPET010000393.1:0-1798 GCA_964585625.1 uncultured Syntrophomonadaceae bacterium | reverse complement strand
CCGGACCTCGTCCCCGGTCAGGCTGTTCAGATGCGGGTGAGTCAGGGTATGATTCCCGATCTCATGGCCTTCCTGGGCAATTAACTTGACATATTCGGGGTAGGCCTCGACCCAGAAGCCGGTCAAAAAGAAGGTGGTTTTTATCTCATTTTCTTTCAAAATCTCGATAATCTTTTCGGTGCGCTCTGCGCCCCAGCTGGCATCGAAAGAGAAGGCCACCTTTTTTTCATTCATTTCAACGTAATAGATCGGAACCAGCCGTTCTCCCTGGCCGACCACCGCCGCCAGCCTCCCGGGAAGGTTGAGCAGGGGAGTCAAAAGGAGAAATGCCGCCACCAGGCAGAGCCCGATAATCAACTTCAGCCGCTCCTTTTTGATCAAGACCGTGACGAACAAGTTAATCACCCCCTTTATCGATATGTCTCCTGATAGCGATTTATGCTTTCCCACCGCTGCTCTCTTTTAAGTTATAATAGATAAAAATGTAACCATTGATGGAGGAAATCAGATGAACGGACCCGACAGACGCCATTGCCTGGAGTTGATCAAGCCGTACGAGCCGGGGAAACCAATTGAAGAGGTGGAGCGGGAGCTCGGGTTGACCGATGTGGTCAAGCTGGCTTCAAACGAAAATCCGCTGGGGCCCTCTCCGGCAGCGCTGAAGGCTGTTGCGGAGCAGCTCGACCGGCTGCACTATTATCCCGACGGAAACTGCTATCAGTTGAGAATGGCCCTGGCCAAAAAATTTGGGATCAATCCTGACGAGGTGATCATCGGCAACGGGACCGATGAACTGCTGACCCTGATCACCATTGCCTATATCAACCCGGACGACGAAGCCGTTATGGCACAGCCGACATTTTCCGAATACGAGTTCGCCCTGCGCCTGATGGGAGGGACCCCGCGCCCTGTCCCCCTGACCGGTGATGGGTTCAACTACGATTTTGACGCGCTTGCCGCCGCTGTTAACGAGCGCACCCGCCTGGTCTTCATCTGCAGCCCCAACAACCCCACCGGAACAATCGTGCAGCGCAAGCCCCTGGAAAGATTTCTGGCATCCCTGCCGCCCCGTATTCTTGTCGTGTTGGATCACGCCTATGTTGAATATATCACCGATCCTTCTCACCCCGACGGGATTGAATACATCAAGCAGGAGAGACCGCTCCTGGTTCTGCGGACTTTTTCCAAAATATACGGCCTGGCCGGACTGCGCATAGGTTATGCCATCGCTCCGGCTGCGGTGATTGCCGATCTAAACAGGGTCAGGGAACCTTTCAATGTCAATGCCGCAGCTCAGGCTGCGGCCGCGGCTGCTCTTGAAGACAGCGATCACCTGGCCCGCAGCCGGGCCCTTACCGAAAGGGGCAGGAGACAGCTTGCGGCAGGGTTTGAGCGGATGGGTTTAAAGGCGGTCCCGACAGAAGCCAATTTTTGCTTTGTCGATTTAAAAACTGATTCAAGGCGGATATTCAAAGCGCTGCTCAGGCGCGGTGTTATCGTGCGCAGCGGAGATATTTTCGGTTACCCCACCCACATCAGGGTCACCTGCGGTACTGAAGAGCAAAACCGCCGCTTTTTGGCCGCGCTTGAAGAGGTACTTGCTAAATAAAAACCGGGGATCGAAAAACACCAAAAAAACATTTCTACGTCAACAGTTTGCCAACAGATGTAGGGGCGGCCCATGGGTCGCCCCTTTTAGAGGTTGGACGTCAGAAGTCGGATGTGTATGTAACAGCTGTTAGCGCCTCCATGTCATCCTGAGCGCAGCGAAGGATCTCGTTTTAGGACCCCCAACGGT
>CAZPET010000392.1:0-1801 GCA_964585625.1 uncultured Syntrophomonadaceae bacterium | reverse complement strand
CTGCCAGGACAGCTATCGAAGAGAAGATCCCCGGGGTAACCAGGGATCGGCTCTACGGCACCGCCGAATGGCAGGACAGAAGTTTTATCGTTGTCGATACCGGCGGGCTCGGCTTCGCACGGAGCGATCCACTGCTCCGCCAGGTCCACCGGCAGGCCGAGGCAGCCATCGAGGAGGCTGCGGTGATCCTGTTTATACTCGATGGGAGGGAGGGGCTCAATCCGCTCGATCAGGAGATCGCCGATCTTTTGCGGCGCAGCGGCAAACCCGTTATCCCAGTGGTAAACAAGATCGATCATCCCGATGCTGCAGACACGGTTACTTCGTTTTATAGGCTGGGGATGGGCGATCCGGTACCCTTGTCTGCAGCGCACGGGCGCGGCACCGGCGATCTGCTCGACCAGATCTGCGAACTTCTCCCCGTCGAGCAGGCCGGGCTTCTAACAGGCGAGGAGACCATTGGGGTGGCTGTGGTGGGCCGCCCCAATGTGGGAAAATCGCAGCTGATCAACACCGTTCTTGGGCGGGAAAGGGTCATTGTCAGTTCAATACCGGGAACGACCCGCGATGCAATCGATACTCCTTTCAGCTACGAAGGCAGCGACTACCTGCTCATCGATACCGCCGGCGTTCGCCGTAAAAGTAAAGTGAAAGAGGCGGTGGAATATTACAGCGTTCTACGCGCTTTGAAGGCCATTGAGCGTGCCGATGTGACCCTGCTACTTCTCGATGCCCGGGAGAAGATCGCCGAGCAGGATCAGCGGCTGGCCGGCTATGTCGACCGGGCCGGGCGGGGTCTCGTCATCGGCGTAAACAAGTGGGATCTAATCGGAGATCGCAAAGAGAGCCGCCGGGAATGGCAGACTGCAATTGAACGCGCTTTCTCCTTTGTCTCTTATGCACCGGTTATCTTTTTTTCCGCCTTAACGGGCAGCCGGGTAGAGCAGCTATTTCCCCTTACCGCCCGGGTTCAACAGGAACTTTACAAAAGAATCAGCACCTCGCTGCTGAACGAACTAGTTGCCGATGCCCTGGCTGTGAATCCGCCCGCTGCCACCAGGGGGAGGCAGTTAAAGCTCTACTATGCTACCCAGGTATCGGTAAGACCGCCTACCTTTCTATTCTTTGTGAACGACCCCCGGCTCGTCCATTTTTCCTATCGGCGTTACCTGGAAAACAGGCTACGCGAAGCTTTCGACTTCAACGGTGTGCCGCTACGCCTCAACTTCAAGGCACGGCGGGAAAAGGAGTGATCAAAGATGGGTTTCCTGGCAATCATAATCGCTTACTTACTTGGTTCGATCCCCTTTGGCTATATCTTCACCCTGCTTGCCCGGCGTATCGATATCCGCCAGTACGGCAGCGGCAATATCGGGGCGACGAATGTGCAGCGCCTGCTGGGCTGGCGGGTGGCGTTTCTCGTCCTTTTGCTCGATCTGGGCAAAGGGAGTGTAGCGGTTCTGCTGGCCCGAGCCATCAGCGGCGAGACAGCCGTGATTCTCGCTGCCGCTCTGGCTGTCTTGCTGGGCCACTGTTACCCAATTTTTCTGCAATTCAAGGGCGGTAAGGGAGCCGCCACCGGTGTGGGGCTGCTGCTAGCTCTTTCCGCGCCGGTTTGTGCTGCTACGGTTGCGCTGGCAGTGCTGATCATCGCCCTGACACGCTACGTTTCACTGGGATCGATCATCGGTGCCTTTTCGGTACCCTTCCTTCTCCTCTTTTTTAATTACGAACCGCTCTACCTTCTTTTCGGTGCAGCCATGGCTTTGCTGATCATCTTCCGGCATCGTGAAAATATTGT
>CAZPET010000391.1:0-1814 GCA_964585625.1 uncultured Syntrophomonadaceae bacterium | reverse complement strand
CATCCATGAGCCGGCGGATTTCCGAGATATCGTGGATCACCCCGACACTGCCTTTAAGTTCGCCGTTGATCAGCAAAGGGGCGCAGCTGACCACGACATCGCGGCGCCAGGGCCCCACCTTCATCCGCACACCTTTGACCGGTTTTCCCGTCTTTAAAACCTGGAAATGGACGCTCTCCCCCTCAGCGATATCAACCGTGGCCGGCTTGTTGAGGACCTGCTCCGCGGTCATCCCGGCAATTCGGGTATAGGCCCGGTTGATCATCAGACCCATCCCCTTCTCATCGACCACCGAGACGGCATCAGCCAGAGAGTCGATAATCGTCTGCAGCAGTTGCCCTTCCTCGCCGCTCGGGAGAATCGCGCTGCGTTCAGCAGACCTGTCTTTGGGCGGTAACGGTTTATCTTTCACCGGCAGACCTCCCCCTTTATTTTAACACATTGCTGCCGGATAATTAACACAATTTACCCTTTGTAATTTTTACCTTCTTCCCTCTCTCTACCCTTAGAACAAAAAGAATACACGACCGGTGGAGGGAGATAGTGATCACTATTTCACCCCCAGGAGTTGCGCGACAATCAGGGCGGCCAGTTCCCCGATAAAGTCAATGGCCTCGTCCTGATCCGGGGGATCTTCCACGGCGATTGTCAAGGCTAAAGGGGGCCACTCTTTAAAGTAAAGCAGGGACATATCGCCGACAAAGGCGCTGTCGGTGCCGACCTTGTTCGCCACATCCGTGTACCGGTCAATATAACGCCCAATCCGCTTATCGCCAGTTCCGAGCATCATCTGAATTCCTTTTTTGCTCAGCTCATGCCCGGCCACCTCTTCGTTCTCCAGAGCCACCAGCATCCTGGTCAGCTCAAAGGCTGTGGCCACGTTAAGCGGCAACGACGACTGATGGTCATACATCTTGCGGGTAAAAGCCGTTTTTTTAAGCTCAAGCTTCCTGGCCGTGGCGCTCATGGACTTAGATCCGATCCGGTCAAACAGTATGTTCGCGGCCACATTATCACTAACGCCGACCATCAACGAAAGCAGTTCTTCCAGCGTATAGACGGTGCCCTCTTCGGCGAACTGCAGCGTACCCGCGCCGGCAACCCGGTTATCCCCGACGTATTTATCGCTTTCGGAGAGCACATGGAGATCATCCAGAGAAATATTACCCCGCTCGACCTGCTCCAGGGCGGTCAGCAACAGCAGGGTTTTGATCATGCTGGCCGGGTTAAAGGTCTTGTTGGCGTTTATCTTGATCTGACTGCCGGTCTCAAAATCATAGAGGCTCAAGTTTACCGAAAGGGAGCGTTCCCGGATCCTTTGCTCCAGCTGCCGGTGCAGAGCGGTAAAAACGTCGGGTGTTCCCCAAGCTCCACCTGAAGCCGCATTGTCCGGCGCGTCGGCGATCCGCCTGCCTTCCCGTAATTCCGGGTCGACGGGGCAGTCATCCACGGGGACAATCTCCGAGCCGGCCCCTCCGTCTTTACCCGGGGCGGGGTGAAAAGGATTGAACGGCGGCATATTACCGGCGTGGAGAAGCACCACAACCGCGCACAGAATCAAGAGCAGCGCCGATGCGAATGTTATTTTTTTCATCACGGCACAGGGCTCCTTTTGTTGACCGGACTGAAATCCTTTTATGAGTTTTTCCCCATGGGGTAAACTTATGCCGGTGCCCTTAGTGCTCATGGATTGGCGCACAATGACTGTAATTTTCATTCAATCCACATCCCCGTTCGGAGGATTGGCTGGTTGATCTCCCCCTGCAGGGAATCATTAACTATTTACGAAATATAACAAGCAAATCGATTTTTTA
>CAZPET010000390.1:0-1815 GCA_964585625.1 uncultured Syntrophomonadaceae bacterium | reverse complement strand
TAATCCCGGACAAACTCAAGGTGATCTTTCAGCCTTTGCAGGTTGTAATGGTTGATCTGGCCGACCTCTTGTTCCAACCGGCGCTTTATGTAACCGGCAAAGCCGGGATCTATCTCGTAACCGACGCTGTTCCTGCCGCAGGCCATCGCCGCCAGCGTGGTCGTAGCGGTGCCCAGGAAGGGGTCGAGCACAATGTCGCCAAAGACCGAATACATATTGATCAGGCGGAAAGGAAGTAAAAAGGGATAGGCCGCGCTTCTGTTTCTAAGATTCCGATCGCTGATCCCCTGGCCGGTCCCTTTAAAATCCCAGAGATCCGAAAACCACCTGTTCCTCTCTTCCCAAAAATAGCTGCTTTGCCTTCTTCTTTTTTTCTCCTCAGGCGAGTTAAAAGCTCTTTTATCGCCCTTTCGGAAGATCAAAATATACTCATGCTCCAATGTAACGTAGGCCCCCGCCGGCAGCATCCCCGAACCCATGAACTTGTTCGGCGCATTGGTCTGTTTACGCCATAGGATTGCAGGCAGTACATCAAACCCAATCTCCAGGAGCTTGCTTTGAATTCGCGAGCCGTTGGCAAATAATTGAAACCGGTTCTTGATCGAGCGCACGGCATCGCCGATATTGATACAGGCTATCGCTCCTGCTTTCATCACCCTGAAGAGCTCGGCCCATACTTCATCCAGAATCTGATGCATTGATTCAAAGGCTTTTCGACAATCGCCCCTGTCAAGGTAAATGCCGGTATCCGGATTTAGCCCGGCAAAAAGATTATCCCACATTTCAATCATGGGGTAAGGCGGTGACGTGACCACCAGGTCGATGCTCTCGTCAGCCAAGGTGTGGAGTTTTCGTGAATTCCGGTAGACAACTCGGTGGGAGCTCTGCAAACTTACCTCTCCTTCTTTATCCGGTGATTCCTTTAATTCGGGAATTCTTCCTTCGACTCCTGCCGCCTTTAAGCAGTTATCTTTGGAGCCTGGTTACCGGCAAGCGCCGGCGCTTAAATTAAAGAGCACAAAAATAAAGGAGGCCAAATTCGCCTCCATGATAAATCATACTTTGATTTGATAAGAAGAACCGGGTGATGCGGTCCTCGCCTGGTTTATTCTACTGTTTCAGGCTCTGGGGGACCGCCGGGGCAGTGCGGCCCGCGCATTTTGCCGTGGGGCTGTTCTTCAGGGAGCGCCATTCTCTCTTCAACGGTATCCCTTAGCCCTTCGGGCAATTTGTTAAGATACTCTTCTCTGAGAGCGTCCTGCCTCTCCTTGAATTCTTCGCGCAGCGCCTCCATCTTTTCCCTGAATTCCTCGTGAGCCGCCCTGGCCTGCTCCTGCTCTTCAGGACTGAGGTTGGCCCAACAGTTCGGGCATATTCCTTTTATACCTGCCCCGGGGTTTTCACCATTGTTGGCGGCAAAACCCACCTGGACCAGCACGGCTACGAGCAGGACTGCTGCAACAATTATGGCTGCTTTACGTTTCATGCTCTCACCCCCTTTCGTGTTTCCCTCATTATAGCGGCCGGGTATGGCAAAACTGTGGCATATCTTGAACGAAACAATGAAATTTGTCCTACCCGTTATTAAATCAGATCGGCACGCCCTTCTTTGTCGTTCCGAGCGCAGCGAAGAATCTCGTTTATAAGTGCCTCGGAAGGTAGCAAAGCTTTTATAAGATCGACCGGTCAAGCGGGCGAACACAGTTCGCTCCTACGGCACTGCTTCCCGGATAATCTGTAGGGATGGCCAATGCGGTTGATTGGAGAGGAGCTCCTTCGCTTCGCTCAGCATTCCTGTAAGGTTTTGAGCAGGGT
>CAZPET010000389.1:0-1818 GCA_964585625.1 uncultured Syntrophomonadaceae bacterium | reverse complement strand
GCGATCCCAAACTGACGACTCAATTTTTCAGAGAAACAGGAACATTATAGGGATGCTTAGGGCTGCCAAAACGATAATTGCCAAGCACAAAGGAGTATCAGAAGAAGCTAAACGTGAGTACACCGAATGGGTTCGAACTAACACTAAGCTCACCGGAGGAGAAAAGGCTTACTGCTATTTAGATGATGAAGGGTGGGTTTACCAGTCCGTGAGCTTAAGGGCACCTGAACCGCGTACAAACCCTAAATTCTTCGTTCCATTGATTCATCCTGAAACAAAAAAGCCGTGTGCTGTTCCGCCAAATGGCTTTTCGCGAACGCCTGAAACACTTCAGGATATGATGAAACGAGGCGAGATACTTTTCGGGCCGGATGAAACAACTCAGCCACGACAAAAAAGATTACTGACAAAGGAATCGAGGATGCAGGTACGCTCTATCATTCAAGATGCCAAAAAGGGGAAAAAAGATTTGGACGTTCTGGATTTGGATTTCCCTTATTGTCACCCGGTATCACTATATACGGAGTTAATAGCAGCCACCACTTTGGAGGGCAACGGTTTAACCCTCGATTACTTCGCCGGCTCCGGTACCACCGGCCATGCGGTGATCAACCTCAACCGCGAGGATGGTGGAGAGCGAAAATTCATCCTGGTGGAAATGGCCCAGTACTTTGACACCGTGATGCTGCCGCGTATCAAAAAAGTGACCTTTTCCCCGGAGTGGAAAGACGGCAGGCCAAGGCGTATGGCAACATCTGAAGAGGCCGGTCGCAGCCCGCGTATCGTCAAGGTCATCCGAATGGAGTCCTATGAGGACGCGCTGAACAACATCGCTTTTTATTATTCCTCCGGTCAGCTGGCCATGGAATTCGAGGACTATCTGCTCCGGTATATGCTTCGCTGGGAAACACGCAGAAGCGAAACTTTACTCAATGCGGAAAAACTGACCAAACCTTTCTCCTATAAACTGCATATTCATGGCAGCTCCACCGGGCAGGCGGGCGGCGAAACAGAGGCGCTGACCGTGGATCTGCCTGAAACCTTTGCCTATTTGCTGGGTTTATATGTCCAGAAAAGACAAGTGCTTGGTGATAACGGCCGGCGCTATCTGGTCTACAGGGGAACCACGCGCGACGGGCGCAAGGCCGCAGTGATCTGGCGCGAGACCGAAGACTGGACGGCGGAGGATTATAAACGGGATCTAGAATTCGTATCAAAGAACAATTTGACCAGCAATATGGATGACATATATGTCAACGGTGACTCCTATATCCCCGGCGCACAGGCGCTGGAGAGGCTCTTCAAAGAAAGAATGTTTGCCCCGGTGGAGGTGTAAGGTCCTGTCTGCAACGGCAAGAAATACTGCCGGCCTTGCCCGGCATGTCAAGTTGGAAAACCGGCTTGTCTTGCTCGCCTGGCTGAATGACCTTTTGGGCTACAGCAGCAACAGCGATCTGCTCTCGGATACTCAAAATGTGGCTGAGGGCTTTGACGTTTCGGGGCGCAGCTTTCTCTATTACCATTTAATCAGCCGCGGAAGCAAAGTTAAGATTGGGACGGCAGACCTGGAGCGCTATGATGAAAACATCTGCACTTATCTTGCGGCCATCAACCGCGGCCGTACCGCTCCCGTTACCCTGCGCTACTTTCAGTACCTGGCCGCTTTTTGTACTGAAATATTTCTGGACCACTATTTCAACCACCGCGCCCGGATGCTTGCCGACCTGAACGCTTTTGTGTGCAAGCGGAATGCCGCCAAAATGCCCGGTGAGCTTCACGATGAGTAATTTGCCGAAACTGATTTAACGAAACTGGCTT
>CAZPET010000388.1:0-1822 GCA_964585625.1 uncultured Syntrophomonadaceae bacterium | reverse complement strand
CCCGCTGCCATTCGCCGCTGCCGAGCCGATGCAGCCGCGGCGGCTTGCCCTCCGCCCCCACATATTTCTGGATCATCTTAACCTGCTCCACGGGGAGGTAGAGCTTGTCGCTGCCCCGGTATTTGATCAGCAGGTAATCGCGCCAGGCGCCGCCGATCTCGAGCGTGCTAAGGCCGAGATATTTGCCGATACCGTGCTGCTCATGGACGATATAGTCGCCTAAGGCCAGTTCGCGGTAATCCCGCAGCCCCGGACCGCCAGGCCGGTCCAGCCGCCTTTTCTTGCGGCGGCGGGGAAAGAGGTTGTATTCGGTGATCACGGCCAGCCCCAGGGAGGGGATGAGGAAGCCCTCCTCGAGCTTTGCCGTGAGCATGCGCACCTCCCCCGGAGCCCAGGGCCGTCCGGAAGCGGGGGCCACCATCAGGCCCTGCTCTATCAAAAGCTGCTCCAGCCCGCGCGCCCGCTCCGCCGTAGCGGCGGCGAAGGCAACACGGTAGCCCGCCTTCCGCCATCCCTCCAGATCGGATCTTAAAAGATCCCACTGGCCGTGATAGGCGCCCATGCTCTTGCCTTCCAAGGCCTCCTCGCGTACTATCTTCAGCGGAGCGGCGGAGGAAGGGAACAGGGTCAAGGCGATAAAGCGGGAAAGGGAGTCGAAGAGCTCCCCGATCTGCCAAAAGGGGTAGAGGGGGGCGGGAAGCATCTCCCCCCGGTCAAAGATCTCGCTGTAATGGGCCAGCAGCTCCCGGTGCAACGCCGCCGCTTCTTTAGAGATCTCCGACGGCTCATCGATGAGAACCAGGGAACCGGCGGGCAGATAATCGAAGAGGGAGGAGCCGGCGCCGAAGAAGTAAGAGAAATAATTGGCGAGAAGATCGAGACCGCCGGGCGTGGAGAGGCGCTCGAGATGGTGCTCCAGGGATTCTTTTAACTTCGCCGCCTCCTGCTCTGCTCCCCGGCGCAGCAGCCGGGAGAGCGCCGGCTCCAGCTCGCGCTCGATCCGCCGCATTCCCTCCTCAAGGAGCGCCGCCCCGGGGATGAACAGTTCACAGGCCGGCGGGATCGTTGCCGCTTCGACGCGCCCGGTGGAGCGCTGCGTCTCCAGATCAAAAATGCGGATTGAGTCGACGATATCATCGAAAAGCTCCACCCGGTAAGGGCGCTCCCCGGCGGGCGGGAAAATATCGATAATTTCACCGCGGCCGCTGCACTGGCCCCGCCCCTCAATGAGGGGGACCCTCTCATAGCCGATTTCGATCAGTCTCTCCAGGAGCCGTTCGCGGTCCACCCGCCCGCCTGCCTGTAAAGAGATCCTCTGACGGCTCCATTCATCGGGAGGCGGTACCCGGGAGATGAGGGAGGCAAAAGGAGCCACATAGACAGCGCTGTCGCCGCGGTGAAGCCGCTCCAGAAAAGAAAGGCGCCGCCGCCGCTGCTCCCCGCTGCGGGTAAGAAGATCGGCGGTGATAAAAAGTTCCCGCGCCGGCAGCAGCTCCACCCGCCCGGCGGGCAAAAAAGCGAGAAGACCTTCATAGATCTTTTCAGCCCGGCCTGCGTCGGGGGCTATCACCAGCATGGGGCGGGACCCCGCCTCCGCCAGGCCCGCCAGCAGGAAAGCCCGGGCGCTGCCGTCGATGCCGGTGACCGCCACTCCCGCCCCGGCTTTCCCTGAAGAACCGCCGATAAGGCGGTTAAAAGAGGGGTCGCGAGGCCACTCTTTGAGTAATTCATGCAAAAGCAACGTTGCTCTGTCCTCACTTTATAGGGGGAGTGTGAATCTTGTGAAAAATTTGCTGCGTTCCCGCTGTACGTCAGTGAACGC
>CAZPET010000387.1:0-1825 GCA_964585625.1 uncultured Syntrophomonadaceae bacterium | reverse complement strand
TAATTTGTGATACTAGGGACAATTGCTCTTTTACTGAATATCAAACTGTTAAGACACACAGTGTGAGAGCATATATATCTCACAGGTTTAGCAGTAATAGCATTACAGGGCATCGGGGGGACGGAACAGGAACAAAAATCTCATTCAATGGCTGGCATTGATTGGCGTGGTGGGGACAATCTTTTATTTCCTTCATGTAATCTTGGGCGAAATATACTATCCGGGCTATAATCCTTTGGCGCAGGCAGTAAGCGACCTTACCGCCGCTACAGCGCCCTCAAGGGAAATAGCATCGGCTTACTCGACGGTCTACGCTCTTTTCACCGTCGCAGCCTGCACTTTGCTCTGTGTGTTTTATCAGGGCAGGGTAAATAAAGTATTCCGTCTTGTTCCGGTTGGATTTTTCGGCGTTGCGGAGCGGTTAAGCGTGTATTCGGTTGTCGTTTACAGCGCAGCGCTGTCGCTGTTTACTTTTAGGTACCGGACAGTATAGAAAAATAAGAATTGTGATCCGGCAGAAATGAGGTTTACAAGGAAATGCTTAAAGGGATCGTGAAAACCTTTTTCTTTATTGTTATCGCGGGAATTGCCATATTGATCTTCTTATCCTCCGGCAACGAAACCCTCAAAGTCTCCCGGTTTCATATCACGGTTACCGGGCTACCTGAAGGCCATGAGGGGCTGAAGATCGCCCACATCAGCGACCTGCATGGAAAAGAGTTTGGGCCGCACAACGGGGAACTGGCCAGGGCTATTGAAAGTCTGGAGCCGGATCTGATTTTTGTCTCCGGCGATATGATCAATTCACAGAATGACGACGGCAGCGCTTTCATCAATCTTCTTTACGAGCTGAAGGGGCTCTATCCGGTTTACTGCTCGCTGGGTAATCACGAGCAGATCGTTAAAGGAACGCTCGGGACAGAGAGATACTACGACTTCACGAAGCGGCTTCGTGAGGCCGGCGGAATTCTGCTCGACAATGAACGCAAGGAAATAAAAAAAAGCGGCATCACGTTCGGCATCTACGGCCTTACCGCGATGCTCCACCACTACAGCAGCCACGACACGTTAACCGCCTGGGAAGGATCAGAGCTGCAGGCGCAATTTGTTGTAGAGGCGCTCGGCCGGCCGCGGGACGATGAGGTCACGATCCTGCTGGCCCACAACCCGAAGTACTTTCAGGAATATGTTACATGGGGCGCCGATCTGGTCTGTGCCGGCCACATTCACGGCGGCGTGGTGCGGCTGCCCCTGCTGGGCGGGATCCTGTCGCCCGATCTTACCTTCTTCCCGCAGTATTCCGGAGGCCTCTACTGTTCCGGAGAAACAACCATGCATGTCAGCCGCGGCCTGGGCAACTCGGTAATCCCTTTCCGCATCTTTAACCGTCCCGATCTCTCTTTAATCGTCCTGGAGCCGTAATTTAGCTCAGCCGGGATATCAGCGGTCAAAGAAAAAGGTCTGCCGGGGTGGCCTAAATAAAAAAGTACTGCTGAAACTGGTCATAGCAGCACGCCGGTATTACAGGAGGAAGTAAGAGATCAATGAAAAATCTTTTATACAAACTGAAGCAACCGCGGAAGCGCGAAATCGATAACTTTGTCGCCTGGGCGCGAGAGCGTGCCGTAACCTTTGACAGTCTTGAAGGCGCTCATACAGATATCGAGAAACTCTCTTTTCTTGACGAACTGCTTGAAGACAAACGCATCGTTTACCTGGGCGAAGAAGACCACTGGATTCGTGAGAAAAACAGCTACCGCCTGCTGCTGCTGCGCTACCTCTTTTCCCGCGGCTGGCGCCGGCTCGGAGAGGAGCTGGGCTGGTC
>CAZPET010000386.1:0-1825 GCA_964585625.1 uncultured Syntrophomonadaceae bacterium | reverse complement strand
GCCAGGCTGCATCTTCCCGGCGCTGTGATAGCGCTGGTCAGGGATGATGAAATTTATCTGGCCAAAGGATACGGATATGCCAACCTGGAGAAAGGCGTCAAGGCAGAGCCTGAGAGATCAATTTTCCGGGTCGGGTCTGTCTCTAAATTATTTACGGCCGTTGCTGTAATGCAGCTTGCCGAAAAAGGACTCGTTGATCTGCATACAGATGTGGCCGCCTATCAGGATCGGATCAAACTGGCGACTCGATCCGGCAGGCCTGTAACCCTGGCTCACCTCCTTACCCATACCGGAGGGTTTGATGAGAAATACCTGGGGATGTCCGCCAAAGAGCGCTCCCGGGTAACCTCCCTGGGTGACTACCTCTCTACAGAGATGCCCCGACAGGTCAGGGATCCAGGGGAATATTTCCAGTATAGCAATCACGGTATGGCTCTGGCCGGATATATCGTGGAGGCAGTATCCGGCCTCTCATTTGCAGAGTATATTGACGCGGAGATCCTGGAGCCCCTGGGTATGCAAAACAGCGGATTTGATCTGGATCCGGAAAGAGCGCCGGATCTGGCGGTGGGATATAAATACGGCGACCAGGGGTTTATTCCAGAGCCTTTTGATTATATTGTGGTTGCGCCCGCCGGGGGGCTCTCAGCCTCTGCCGCCGATATGGCCCGCTTCATGATCGCACAGCTGAATGAGGACGGGGCGCCTGTCCTAAGCGCCGGCTCCATCAGGGAGATGCAAAGCCGGCAATTTACTTATCACCGCGAGATCCCCGGCATGGCCTACGGGTTTATGGAGAACTACATGAACGGGGTGCGGGTTCTGGAACATGGGGGCGATTGCCCGGGCTTTTCCAGCCACCTGATGCTGATTCCCGATCACGATACGGGCCTGTTCATCTCTGTCAACAGCAATGCCGCACATCCGCTGATCGATCGTCTTCTGGCGGAGTTCATGGACCGCTATTTCCCGGCCGGCGCCGAGATAGTCCCTTCTGCGGATACGCCGCAGCGGGAGGCCCGCATCCGGAGCGCCGCGGGCTGTTACCGCTCTCTCCGCTATACCAGGCAGGATTTCACGAAGCTGATTTCCCTCTTCGAACAGATGACGGTTACCCCGGGTGACAGCGGCCAGTTCATCCTGCGGCCTGTTCTTGCCGGTTCATTCTCGCCCGGAACATTCATGGAGATAGAGCCGTTTATTTTCGAGGATAGCGCCCGCAAAGCCCGGGCCATTTTCCTGACCGGCGACAGCGGCAATCCTGAATACCTGGCCGTAGGACCCTATACCTGGCAGAAGGTGGGCTTTTTCGAGTCGGCCCCGTTTCAATTTGCCCTGATCGGGATATTTGTGCTGATTTCACTGGTTGGGGTCCTGATCTGGATAGGCGGGCTTGTAGCCGGAGCGCTGCGCAAAAAAGGGTGGCGCCACAGCGGAAAGCTCAGCCTGGTTGCAAACCTGACCGGGCTGATCTCTCTCTTGGTTCTTTGCTTCTTTGCCGGCAGCGCCATGGCGTTCGCCTGCATGAACGAATTTTTCTATGGTATTCCCCGGGTAGCCTACGCGCTGCTGATTCTTCCGTTTGCCGTTTCCGTCCTGACGCTTGCTCTCACTGTCATCAACGGAAGGGCGGTAGCTCAGCGGCGCTTTACACCAGGGCCGGCGGTATATTATGGATTCATCAACCTGGTTTTTCTGATCTTCGTAATGTTTTTAGGTTACTGGAATTTCCTGAAGCTGCCTTTCTAGATAAGAGCCGCCTCTAAATGAACTATTGCGGCGACGGGGACGGTAATCACCCGGTCTCCCGATTGAAGGCGGAGCC
>CAZPET010000385.1:0-1838 GCA_964585625.1 uncultured Syntrophomonadaceae bacterium | reverse complement strand
TGATCCCTGGATGTGCCTTGAATTTGTACTTCGTTTACCGAAAGTGCTGCGTTATCGCGCGGCTGCTTTAAAACTTGGGGGAAAAGTAAAATAAGATGAGTAAGCAAAAGATATCGCTTTACCTGCCGTCACTGCGCGGCGGCGGTGCCGAGAGAGTGATGCTGAACCTGGCCTGCGGGTTTGCGGAAAGCGGTCATGCGGTTGATCTGGTTCTTGCCAGGGCTGAAGGGCCTTACTTGAACGCGGTGCCGGATAATGTCCGGGTTGTTGACCTGAAGGCGTCACGGGTGCTAAAAAGTCTCCCCGGACTAGTGCGTTATCTACAAAGGGAGCGGCCTTTTATCCTTCTTTCTGCACTGGTTCATGCCAACATTACTGCTCTATGGGCCAGAAAAATATTTAGAATTCCAACTAGAATAGTAATTAGTGTACATAACACTTTAAGTATATCTTTGCAGAGTACAGCCTCCGTTCGTGACAGGTTAATACCGCTATGCACACGGATATTCTACCCCTGGGCTGATCTGGTTATCGCTGTCTCGCGCGGTGTCGCTGAAGATTTACTCTGCCTGACTAATTTATCTTCGGAAAAGGTGAAAGTAATATACAATCCTGTAGTAACTCCCGAGTTGATGGAAAAAGCCCGAGAACCATTAAATCATCCCTGGTTTACACAGAGAGAAATACCGGTGATTCTAGGGGTTGGAAGGTTAAATAAGGCGAAAGATTTTCCAACTCTAATTAATGCATTTAAAATTGTTCGTAAACAGCGCCCTGCCCGGTTATTGATCCTCGGCGAGGGGGAAGAGCGCTCATCGCTGGAAGCGTTGATCCGCGATTTGGGGTTGTCAGAAGAGGTACAATTGTACGGTTTTGATGATAATCCCTACCGGTATATGTCCCGTGCATCCGTTTTTGCTCTCTCTTCAGTGTACGAAGGGTTTGGCAATGTTCTGGTGGAGGCGATGGCCTGCGGGTGCCCGGTCGTGAGCACCGATTGCCCCGGCGGGCCGGTAGAGATTTTAGAACACGGCGTTTACGGACCCCTGGTTCCGGTGGGTGATGCCGGGGCGCTGGCCGAGTCGATTATCGCTGGGCTGGATGACCCGCCCGAACGGAAAGTTTTACAGCAGAGAGCGGCTGCCTTTTCCCTGGATATAATCTGCAAAGAGTACCTGGAGGCAATTTTATGAGTTACGCTGTTAACCCGGAAATAGATCTATGGCGGTATCGATATAGATGGCTGTTTACTGGATTGCTTTTTATGATCGTTTCACTGCTGATCCTGTTTTACAGTTTAAAAAACAATATTTTTTATTTCAGTGCCCTGTTACTGGCGGCAATATGCTGGCTGGTATTTTGCATGCACAAGCCTCTGGCTGGTTTCCAGATTCTATTATTTGAATTTGCCCTGCTCTACCCCCGTTGGCAGATAGGTGTTATCAGTGTCGCAGGTCCGGGAAACCGGGGGGTACTGGCCCTGGGTGATTTGTTATGGTTGGGTTTCTTTATTTCATTGATCGTCTGTTACAGTAGGAGAAAAGTATGTCTCAGGGCTTCACTACCTCTTTATTTCTGGATGATGGTTCCCTTCAATGTTTTAGCGGTGTTTCTACCGGTTCTAGGTGCAGCGGCCGGAGATTGGCCGCTAAGTTATGCCGTTCCGGGGCTTCGCCACCTGCAGTGGATGAGTTTTGGCCTGGCGGGCGGCCTGCTGGTCTCGGATCAGGGAATGGAATATTTTTTACGCGGTCTGATAAAAGTAATTGTCAGCGCCGGGGCAGTTCATTTTATTTACAGTTTGATCCAGCTAGGTTTTTACTCGGGTTTGCTCAGCC
>CAZPET010000384.1:0-1842 GCA_964585625.1 uncultured Syntrophomonadaceae bacterium | reverse complement strand
GCTCGGCCCTGCTCCGGGGCGGAGATCCTTCGCTTCGCTCAGGATGACAAAAAGAGGTAGATCTTTTTAAGGAGGTATTGCTGATGTATTGGAATGAAAAGGGCCCGGTCAATACCGGCGCTACCATTGAGGCCGCCGTGAGAAGGGCCAAAGAACTTGAAGTCAACAGTATAGTAGTCGCTTCAAACAGCGGCGCCACCGCCGATAAGCTCAGCAAACTGGGAACGGGGTTCAAGATCGTCTGTGTCACCCATCACGTCGGCTTCTCCGGACCGGGTGAAGATGAGATGCCTGCCGGGATGAGATCAACCCTCAGGGAAAAAGGAGTGGAGCTGCTTACCACAACGCACCTCCTGGCCGGCGTGGATCGCGCCCTGCGGACAAAATTTCAGGGAGTTTACCCTTCGGAAATCGTGGCCTCCGCGTTACGGATGTTTGGGCAGGGGGTGAAGGTCTGTGTAGAGATCAGTGTCATGGCGCTCGATGCCGGGTTGGTCCCTTACGGAGAAGAGATCGTTGCCGTTGCCGGCAGCGGCACGGGAGCCGATACATCCTGTGTGATTGTCCCGGCGCATTCAAATAACTTTTTTGATACGGTAATCAAGGAGATCATCTGTATGCCCCGGGAAAAATAACTATGGCCCGGGGAGCCATTTCGCCCCAAAGAGCCCCGGGAAACAGCAAGGGCATATGGTTGTCAGCCGCCCGGTATATCTTTTCGGACTATTTTGACAAGGCTGTGATATTATATAGTAGGCCTTATCATTGGAAAGGAGGTCCTGAGATGAACCTGGTGGAGCGATTAACGGATGCCGAGGAGAAGCTTCGCGACAGCACGCTGGAGCCCATGCTTAACCTGCTTATTCCCTCCTGGGTCAACCCAAACCATATTACCGGACTGCGCGTGGTTCTGGTTGCTACAGCCATTATATTTTACCTGTCCAATTTGCCGCTGGGGCTGCAAATTTGGATTTTAACCGCAGCGGCACTGACCGATTTTATCGACGGCCCGCTGGCGCGGCTGCGCAGCCTCTCTTCACGTAAAGGGGCCTACCTGGACCAGGTATCCGACTGGTTCCTCGGAGCCTGGGCAGGCATACTGTCGCTCATTACCGGCCTGTTGCCACCGGCGGTGATTATTTTGATGGTTGCCCCGCAAATCGGGGTTTTCGTGACAGACCGGATTCGCGCCTCGCGGCTCAGCAGCAGCAGCACCGGAGAGAGAGCGTTAACCATCGCCATGGGCGCGGCCAATTTCAGGCCGACGACAATCGCCCGGCTGCAATTCGTTACCGTGCTCCTGGGTTTTATGCTTCTTCTTCTCAGCAAAGTGACCGGTTCAACCGCCTGTTACCGTACCGGCCTGGTCAGCCTCTACCTGGAGATCCTGCTGGTCTGGCTGCTTCTCCTGCACGGAATCGTCAGGGTCGCGGCCAAAAATTAGCATCCGGAAAATCCGGGGTTGCGGGGCCGGCTCCAAATAAAACAAGGTTGCTCAATATTATACTAATTGAGGAACAATATGCGTAATAGAGGAACACGCCGGAGGGTTGTAGAATTCAATCTTTCCAAGAGCCAATGAAAGAAGAGATGTAGATGAACAAAATCGTTCTGGTCACTGATTCGACAGCCTACCTCTCGGAAGAAGAGATAACCCGCTACGCCATTACCGTGATCCCGCTGACGGTGAATTTCCCGGACGGCTTTATCTATGATGGAATTGTCGACACCGGGGAATTTTTTGCCCGCGTGGACAGGTCGGATAAGCTGCCCTTTACCTCTCAGCCGGCCGTAGGACAATTCGTGGAAATTTATAGAGCGCTGATTGAAGCAGGCAAAGAG
>CAZPET010000383.1:0-1857 GCA_964585625.1 uncultured Syntrophomonadaceae bacterium | reverse complement strand
AAGCCGAGCGAGTTTTTCCGGGAGTGCGTTCTAACCAATCGCACCCAGGTAGTTGCCAGGCAAAAAAGCAGCGCCGACAAACAGCGCCTTATTTACCTGTTCAACAAGACGAGCAACAACGTAAACCAGTTAGCGCACCGGGCTAACTTGGATTACAACGCCGGGATAATTAGCGAGGCCACTTATAGCAATATATTGGATCAGTTGGAGCTGATGGCCCGTTATATGAAAGCGGTGATTAAAGATGTTGATTAGAGTCCGGGGCGGTGAGTCAGGCATTAAGGAATATCTGGAGAATGGCCAGAAGCAGGGCCGCGATTTTGACCGCGACACACTGGACGAGCGCGTTATTTTGTCGGGTGATTTAGAGCTGACCGACAGTGTTATAAATGGGATGAACAAGCAGGGTGAAAAATATCTGCATATTACTTTGGCGTTCCGTGAGGATGAAATAAGCCGCGAGGCTTTGCAGAATATAACCGATGAATTTAAAGAGTTTGCCTTTTCAGCATATCAAGATGATGAGTTTAATTTTTATGCAGAGGCACACTTGCCGAAAATCAAAAGCTATAACCACCGGGGAACAGGTGAGTTTATAGAGCGAAAGCCGCACGTTCATATTGTGATACCTGAACAGAATTTGTTAAGCGGTCACAATTTAAACCCGTTTGGCAAGGTTGAGCAGCAAACAAAATTCCTTGAGGCGTTCCAGGAACATATTAACGCCAAATATGGATTAGCCAGCCCGAAAGATCACCAGCGCCTAGAGCTGACCGGCGAACATGAAATGATAAGCCGGTATAAGGGCGACACCTTCACCGGGCAGGGTAAGGACATTAAAAACGAGTTGTTGGCCGCTGTTATAAAAAACAACGTCAACGACTGGCAGCAGTTCCGGGAGCTGGCCGCCGAGTTTGGCGAGGTGAAAGAGCGCCGAGGCGGTGAGTACCTGAATATAAAGCCGGAAGGTGCCGCCAAGGGTGTGAACCTGAAAGAGCCGCTTTTTTCGCGTGAGTTTATCGAGTTGCCAACCGCTCAGAAGGTGCAGAAGTTGGCCGCCGAGCAGGGTGAGGGGTACAGCACACCAGGGCGACCCAAGCCGACACCGGAGCAGATCAGCGAGCGCCTGAAAGAGTGGCACGAAGTCCGCGCCCGTGAAGTTCGTTACCTCAATTCCGGCAACCGGAAAATGTACGCCGAATATAAGGCCGCCGACCAGGAGCGCCGCCGCGAGATTCTGGCCGAACGTGAACAACGATTTAACGCCAAATGGAGAACAGCAGACCATGAGCAACCAGGACAACACCGAGCAGCTTTTGCCGATCTTGAAAACGATTTGCGAACAGCAGGCCGCCATATCGAATCAGTTAGCCGAGTTAATGGAGGCGCTGAACAAGCAGCCAGAGGGATCATTGATAGACGAGTTAGCCGAGCTGTTAGCGCCGCTGTCCGCCGATCTATCGGAGATCAAGCGCAGCCTGGGCAGCAGCGAGAGCAGCGACCAGAGCGAGCCGCCCGCCGACAGTCCGACAGCGTAGCCAGTCAGTACCGCCGTGACTTGGCAGAGCAGCGACAGCAGCAGACCGGCCAACAGGGTGAAATGGTACAGATCAAGCGCGAGCTGGACGCCGCCCGACTACTGGCCGCCACCAGTCAGAGCCACGGCGTACAGCCGGAGCGGTACGAAATCACCAAGGGCAAGGACGGCAGCGACCGGATCAAGTGCGGCACCCGAAACCTGAACGTGTCGGATTTTCTGACCAAGGAGCTAAACCTACCTTGGCAGCAGGCCCGCGAGATTTTGCGCGACACCTACGCCGAGCAGCAGGCCCAGGAGCCGCAGAAGCAGCACCGAGC
>CAZPET010000382.1:0-1857 GCA_964585625.1 uncultured Syntrophomonadaceae bacterium | reverse complement strand
TTAATTTTTCTTTATCTTGCATTTGTCCTGATAATATGTTAATGTCGAATCGAAATTCGCCCCGCCTTTGGCAGGGTATTTAGGAGGTAACAGATTTAATGCAAGGTCGGGTTAAATGGTTTAACCCCCAGAAGGGGTACGGGTTTATCGAGGTAGAAGACGGAAAAGATGTATTCGTGCATTACTCGGAAATCAAAGAAGAAGGATTTAAAACCCTGGAAGAAGGTCAGGAGGTTGAATTCGAGATCGTCGAAGGAAACCGCGGACCCCAGGCTGCAAACGTGACCAAGTTATAGGTTCGGGCACTCCTGGATCAAAAACTGCTAACGTTTGAAATCAAAGCCGGTTTAACAAACCGGCTTTCTTAATTATGGGGCGGCCATATCGAGCGGAGCAGCTTCCGGGCCCGGTAGAGCCTCGATTCAATTGTTTTCACCGGGACGCCGGCTTCTCCGGCGATTTCGCGATAGGAGAAGCCGTCCAGGTAGTGGCGCCGCAGCACCTGCCGGTAAAGAGGCGGCAGGCGGTCAAGGTAGCGGTAAAGCCGCTCTTCTTGTTCTTTGGCCAGGAGCAGCGGCTCGGGTTCCACTTCCGGAGAAGGGATCTGCGCCAGCGGCGTATCGTCAACCGTCAGATAGTAGCGTTCCTCCCGGCGGCGCCGCTGAAAGTCAATGGCCTTGTTAACGGCAATCCGCAGCAGCCAGGTAGAGAAACTGGCTTCGCCGCGGAAACGCCCCAGGGAGCGGTAAGCCTGCCAGAATGTTTCCTGGACCAGGTCTTCGACCTCCGGGCGGAAACCGATCACCCTGGAGATCGCCGCCGCTACCCGGCCCTGGTATTTTTCCATCAAGCGCCGGTAGAGTTCTCTTTTACCGGCCAGAACCGCCCTGACCATACCCTGATCTTCGATCAGAACCAACCCCGCAGCACTGCTGTTTTATTTCTATATACTTAGACGAGTTCCGGATTGAATATACCTCCGCGCGGGGATATACCTTCAACTACTCCGGCAGGATCTGCAGCAGGCGCAGGCCCCAGAGCAGCGGCGTGATCCGGATCTCTTTTCCGGCAAGAGCATCGCGGAAAAAGCGCATGGCCATTGCGGTGCGCGCCTGCAGCATCGCTTCGCCGGCCTCCGCAGTGGCCAGTGCCGGGGCGCCCATGTAGGGCTTCATCTGCGGATCCCCCACCCAGGCCAGGGTGGCGGCAAGGTGCTTCATATCTTCGCCGAGAGTGCGCGAAAAAAGGCCGGCAATGCGTCCAAGAAATAAGAGAGCCCCGGCCGCGGGCGGCGGGAGCGAAGGGCTTACCGTGCGCCAGCTCTCCCTGACCTGCGCCGGATCCGCCTGCAGCATCAACGAAGTTTCATTGGTGCCCGCATGGGCGTCAGCGTCGTCACCGCAGCTGCCCGGCTGCAGGCCGGTTTCTTTCAGGAAGGCGGGGTCATGCTGGACCATGAGCCGGAATTCGTGGTTGAAAGGATCGACCAGGTAGAAACGGTAGCTGCGCCAGGCCCGGCGCGAGGCCGCCTCAATGGCCATCTGGTGCCGGGGACCGCCGTGGTTGTCGGCCAGGAAGAGGTAGCGGAAACCCTGCGCCGCCAGCCCCCTGGCATAAGCCAGCAGCACTTTTCGCAGCAGGGGCGCCGGCACCGACAGGGAGCCCTTTACGGGCAGGGCGTCCGAGCCCAGGTAGAGGGGGGGCAGTTCCACAAGGGTATAATCGGGATATTCTTCACCCAGGGCGGCGGTGTAGCGCCGCAGCATCTCTTCGGAGACAAAAACATCGGTGCCCAGGGGCAGGTGGGGTCCGTGAACCTCGATCGGGCTGACCGCCATCAGAAAAATGGTTTTCTCC
>CAZPET010000381.1:0-1858 GCA_964585625.1 uncultured Syntrophomonadaceae bacterium | reverse complement strand
TGATGATCAAGCATCATTACAACAACGGTGTTCCCGGCCGCAAGGGGATAGAATACTAGATAGCCAATTCCTCATGCCGGGAGCCGGCGTAGTGGACAAAATTTAAGCGCTTACCGGTATGAGGAATATTTTTAAATCGAGCTGATCGGTGGTGTGTAGATGGAGCTGGTGCAGGAGCTGCTGCAAGGGAGCCGGAGGGCGCTGGCCCGCCTGATCTCGCTGGTCGAGAACAACGACCCGCGGAAAGAGGAGATCATGCAGCAGCTGTTCCCGCATACGGGGAAAGCGTATCTTATCGGGATTACCGGGGCTCCGGGTGCGGGAAAAAGCTCGCTGGTGGACCGGCTGCTTAGCGGAATGCGACGGAGCGGTTTTACAGTTGGGGTGATCGCGGTTGATCCGACCAGCCCCTTCACCGGCGGGGCGATCCTGGGGGACCGCATCCGCATGCAGGAACATGCGCTCGACAGCGGCATTTTCATCCGCAGCATGGGAACGCGCGGCAGCCTGGGCGGCCTCTCCCGGGCCACGCGCGAGGCCGTGCAGATACTGGATGCCTTCGGTAAAGATCTGATCGTCATCGAGACGGTCGGGGTGGGCCAGTCGGAGATCGATATAGTCAAGGCGGCCGACAGCACCGTGGTGGTGCTCACCCCTGCAGGCGGCGACAGCGTTCAGACGATCAAGGCCGGGATCATGGAGATCGGCGATATCTTCGCCGTAAACAAGTCCGATCTGCCGGGAGCGGAGCGCACCGTTGCCGAGGTAAACATGATGCTCGATCTTAAGGAAGAACCCGGCTGGCGCCCGCCGGTTATCCCGGTGATGGCCCTGCGCGGCGAGGGGGTCGACGGCCTCTGGCAATCGCTGCAGGAGCACCGGGATTATTTGCAGCGCCACGGCCTTTTAGAGGCGAGGCGCAGAGAGCGGGCCGGACGCGAGCTGGGCGAGCTGGTTGAGTTCCTGGTTAAAAGCAGGGTTTGGGAAAGTATCAAGACGCAGATTTCACTGGACAAATTGATCGAGGCTATCGCTCTGCGGCGGCGTGATCCTTACAGCGCCGCCCGGGAACTGCTCCGGCAGATCAATTTTCCCCTTTAAGAAATCCGGGGGAAGCTTGAGGAGGAGGAGCGATGCCCGAAGATGAGAAACGGGCTGGCGGGACAGGTGTGGAATTTGAGCGGGCCGCAGAAGAGTGGAGGAAGCAGGCCGGCCCGGCCCGGGAGCGCCCGGGGCCCTTTCAGACAGTTTCAGGAAAAGAAATAAAGGATCTCTACACGCCGCGCGATATCGCGGGCCTGGATTACCTGCGCGACCTCGGTTTTCCCGGCGCCTATCCCTTCACCCGGGGTGTGCAGCCGAACATGTACCGCGGACGCCTCTGGACGATGCGCCAGTTTTCCGGTTTCGGCGACGCTGCCGATTCCAACCGGCGCTACCGCTACCTACTGGAGCAGGGCCAGACCGGCCTGAGCGTGGCCTTCGATATGCCCACGATCATGGGTTACGATTCCGATCATCCCCGCGCTGCCGGCGAGGTCGGCCGCTGTGGGGTGGCGATCGATTCCCTGGAAGATATGGAGCTGCTCTTTGAGGGGATCCCACTGGAGAGAATCACCACCTCGATGACGATCAACGGCCCGGCGGCGGTGCTCTGGTGCTTCTACCTGGCCAATGCCCTTAAACAGGGGATCGGGCTGGATAAGGTCGGCGGTACCATCCAGAACGATATTCTCAAGGAATATACCGCCCAGAAGTCGTGGATCTTTCCGCCGGAACCTTCGCTGCGGCTGATCACCGATATCTTCGCCTTTGCCGCGCGGGAGGTGCCGCGCTGGAATACGATCAGCATCAGCGG
>CAZPET010000380.1:0-1867 GCA_964585625.1 uncultured Syntrophomonadaceae bacterium | reverse complement strand
AAAACGGGGGGCAATTTCGGCAAGGTAGGCATCAGGGGGCAGCTTCTGGTTGAGCCTTTTCCGGTTGCGGGGGCAGGCATCCTGGCAGATGTCGCAGCCGTAAACCCAGGTGCCCATTTTTTCCCGGATCTCCGGCGGAATATCGGGGGGACAGCCGGGAATATTCCCGGCGCAATATGTCTGGAAAGCGATACAGCGCAGCGGGTTCATCTTGAGGGGCGCGTAGAGGGCCCCCGTCGGGCAGGCCTCGATGCAGCGGTTGCAGTCCTCGGGACAGCGGGATGTTGCTTTGTTTGAAGCGCCGTCCAGGCCGGCGTCGACGGCCATAACGGTCGGGGTGACAAAGCTGCCCCGCCCCGGGACGTAGATAAATGTATTCCGGCCGAAGGTGCCCAGGCCGGCCCGCACGGCCGCCTGCCGGTCCGGCAAGGACGGCTTCACCCCTACCGTCATCCCCCTTTGCTCGAGAAACTCCTTGAACAGCCTTATCCGGCTCCCGAAAATACGCGTTTTGCCCGGGTAGAGCCGGGCCAGGTAAGCTTTGCCAACTTTGCCCAGAAGAGCCGGAGGGAAGGAGAGCTTGTGGTAATCGAAGATGAGCGCCACCAGGGAGCGGGCGCCGGGCAGCACAGAGCGGGGATTGGCCGCCCTGCTCAACTGAAGCACTTCATCGGTCCAGCTGTAACCCTCTTCTCTTTCCCGCAGGGCCTGCGAAAGCCCGGTAAAGGGATCCACGGTGGCAAAACCGATCCCGTCGAAGCCCAGGTCGAGCGCATATTCCCTGATCTCCCCGGTTAGGGACACCGCAATCATCCGCCTTTTTCTTGATTTTCGTCTGCCCCCGGGCCAACTTTACGGGTGTACACGGCCAAGTCTTTTGATCTTTGCATTTATCGCCTGTAAAGGTACGCCGATATCAACAAAGTCAGTGCCGGCAAAAAGCTTGATATGCCGCGCCGATACACCAATTCTATTTTTCTGGACCTCTACCGGCACCCAGCCCGGCCCATCCAGCCAGATTTCGGCCCAGGCATGGTAGCCCCCGAGATATATTTTACCGGTCACAAACCGGGCCGGTATGCCTTTGCTGCGCATAATGGCGATAAATAAATTGGTATATTCGCTGCAGGTTCCCTCTCTCCGCTCCAGGGTCTCGAGGGCGCTTTGTGTGGGCACCTCCCCGGCCCATATTTTCTGGGCCAGTCCGGAGTCATAACGGATCTTATCCGATACCCAACTGGCAGCTTCCCGGGCGATAACGACGACGTCTGTTTCACCCCGCGCAATCGATGCGGCCAGAGCGGCAATTTTTGGATCATCGCTTTCAATCTTGTCCGAGGGCAACAGGAATGCGGTCAGCTCCTCCGGATATCGGGCTGGAACAGAAGCAGAGATAAACTTGTCCTCACCCCCGTAGGTGACAATTTCGTAAACGGGCCCGCCGACGACGGTTCTATCGATGGATATGATCTCCTGGGGGAACGAACCCAGCGCCTTCGGATCCAGGAGAGCGGCCTGCACACTGTAGCGCACCGTTCCGGTAGCCAGATATATTAAAAAGAGCACACAACCTGCAGCGATTATCGCCAGGCTCAATCCCGTTATCAAGACATATTTCAAGACTTTGCGCAATACATTCACCTCGCTAACAATCCCTGACAAAATATTCTGAATTACTCGAAGCAATTATATGCGATTTATGCATGAGCGTCAATGCTTGATGCCAGCCGCGCAGCGTTGAACTATTGGGGTGATATAATGATAGATAAAACAAAGTAATTTCAGGGTTATGCCCCAAATAATATTTTATAACATGTACGTACCTATTTTGACCAATTGTATGGAAGGGGCATCGGGCGGCGGATGG
>CAZPET010000379.1:0-1873 GCA_964585625.1 uncultured Syntrophomonadaceae bacterium | reverse complement strand
TGGTCTACCATTACCGGGCTGCCGGCACCCCGGCAACTCTTACCGTAACAATCTCTCCCCAAGAGCCAGAGGAGGAAGAAGAAGAGGAAGAAGAAGAAAATGGGGAAGGAGAGAATGGAGAGGAACCAGGAGATGGGGGCGGTGGGGAAAATGGAAACGGTACCGAACCTGAAACACCATCTTGAGTAATACTTTATCTTTATCTCGATAAATTAAGGGGGCCCTACCAAAGGAGCCCCCTTTCATGTTGCTAAATTTGACTTTTTCCGCGATCCGGTTATAATAAATTCTTGAACGTAAACTTATAAGGGATGTTGTGAATAATGAAAAAATTGAAACGTAACCTGGTTAAAAAAACAGCCCTTTTGGCTCTGGTTGTTGCGGGAGTTGCTTTTACTGCCGCCTATCTGTTTTTTCCGGCATTATTTTTTAAGAGCAGCGGCGAGAGATGGAGTGGAGCCTCCGCAGCTGAAAATATCACTCCGGACCGGGTTAACATCCTCCTGCTCGGGTTTGATCGCGATGCCGAGAGGGACAAGACCTTTACAAGCTACCGTCCAGATACGATCATGATTGCTTCCATAAATTTTAAAAGCAAGGAAGTTTCGCTGGTCAGTATCCCGCGGGACAGCTATGTGAAGATCGCGGGTACAGAAACATATGACAAGATAAATCATTCTTATATGTATGGACACGGGCTGCCCGGTGTCAAAGATCCGCATCAAAGCGGCATTGATACCACCATTCGCACGGTCGAAGATTTCCTGGGCGGCATTCCGATACATTACTATGTAACTGTAGACATGGACGGGGTTCGCGAAGTGGTTGACCAGGTAGGGGGGGTCTACTTTGATGTGAAATATCCTGTCAGATCCGATTTCGGGCGCGGTTATCTAATGCTCGATCAGGGATACCAGCTTCTTGACGGCAAGAAATTTCTAATATATGTGCGTGATCGCAGTGTCGGTGGAGATTTCGGCAGGGCCGCCCGCCAGCAGGAGATTTTGATAGAAGGTTTCAGCCAGATCAAACAGCGGGGAAAACTTAAGGATATCCCGGTGTTCTACCGCTCCATGCAAAACAACGTTGAAACGAACCTGAATGCAGCGCAGATAGCTCAACTGGCTGTTTTTGGATTGAAGATCAAACCGGACACGATCACCGCGCATGTCTTTCCGGGCAGTATTCAGTATGCACCGCGAAACGGATTGGATATCTCCTACGTTGTGATAAACGAACAGGCCAGGGTGGAACTGATAAAAGAGGTATTTGGTGCGGACGTATTAACCAGGCCGCAAATCACATTGCCCGGGCCGAGTCATAGGCCGGTGCAGCAACCTCAGCCTTCTGAGCCGCAGCCCCCGGATGAATACAACGCCCCGGTGGATGACGAGCCCGGGCCCCCCTTGGATGAGGAGCCCGAAACCCCGGCAGATGATGAAAGCGGGCCCCCCGAGGATGAAGATCCGCCCCCTCCTGGGGGAACCGACCCCCCCCAGGAGAAAGAACCAATTGATGATGGAAATGGGCCCTCCGGGGGCGATAACCCGGAGGAGTAAAGCAGATCCCGGTTGGGGCAGACTTGACAAGGTCTTACATCGAGGCTGGGTGTCATCTTTTATGATATCATGGTTCACGCAAAGAGATGTCGCCTTGGAATCCTAGTGAAAATCGATCTCGATATTTCTCCGCCGCGGCTGAGGCTCGGCTTTCGGCATCGTGATTTCGAGGATACCGTTGCGGTAGCTTGCTCGCGATTCTTCGGCGATGACCGGCGCCGGCAGGGCGACGCTGCGGCGGAAGCTGCCCCAGTAACGTTCCTGGCGGTGCACGTTTTCATCCCTGACCTCATGCTCCCGCTTGATCGTGCCGC
>CAZPET010000378.1:0-1879 GCA_964585625.1 uncultured Syntrophomonadaceae bacterium | reverse complement strand
CTTTACTCCCAAAATTACTTCCAACCCCGGCGGGAGCATCTCCTGGACCAGGACGCCATCCAGCCTGGCAGCGGGGTTATAGCTCCGGGCCCGCTTTATGATGAGGTCATAAGCCTTCTCTACCGAGCCAGCATCTTCGAGGTTCAAGATCACCCCGCCCGCCTCGGTTTTGTGAAGAATATCCGGTGACTCGATCTTCAGGACAACCGGGTAACCGACGTTCTCCGCCGCCGCCACCGCCTCGGGAGCCGAGCGGGCCAGCTTCTCCCTGGTGACCGGGATCCCGTATGCCTTCAAGATCTCCTTGGAACGGGATTCGGTCAGGCTGCGGTTTCTTGAAAGCCGGATGGTTTCCAGCGCGCGCTGCTGTTCAACTCCGGGCTGATATACCGGAAAGGGGGTCACATTTTCCACCTTTTTTACCCAGTCGGCCAGAGCGGAAAGCGCCCACAGCCCGCTGGGGACATGCTCGATTACCGGCACTCCGGCCCGGATCATCTTCTCCCTGGCTTCGACGGCAAAATCCTGGCCGGTCGGCCAGGTGAAGACCACCAGCGGTTTGTCAACGGAGTAGTAAACATCGATGATCTTCTGAGCCGCCTCGGTATCGGGCATCTGCAAATTGTAGAAAAATGCCCCCACGTCGACCAGCGGATCCTCCATAACCGTGCGGATAGCCCGCTGGAAAAGAGCTTCGTCCACAAAAATCGCCGAGGTCAGGTCAACCGGGTTGGCCACGGCCCCGTATGAGGGGAAGAATTCGCGCAAGTTATTTTGCGTCTTTTCGGTCAGCCGGACCACTTCCAGGCCGAATTGAGGGCATTTGTCCGCCACTACGACCCCGCCGCCGCCGGAAATGGTGATCACGCCGATATTTTTTCCGGCAGGCAGACGCCCGGCGGCATGCAGGGTTATCAGCGCATTCATCTGCTCAACATCGTCGGCGCGCACGGCCCCGTACTGTTTGAACACCCCGTCGTAAACCCGGTCCTCGCCAACCAGGGCGCCGGTATGTGACGCCGCCGCCGTGGCGCCGACGGCGGTACGGCCCACTTTTTGAAAGGTGACCAGCTTGCGCGACTGCAGCGCCCTGTGACAGGCCTCCATGAAAAGGCGCCCGTCCCGCTGCAGACCTTCGATATAGCCGCCGATCAGTCCGACTTCGTCCCGTCCAACCAGGTGGCTTAAAATCTCGGCAAAACTGACATCGGCTTCGTTGCCGGTGCTGACAAAATAGTTGAAGCCCACGGAGTGCTGCAAGACCATCTGGTAGATGATCGCTCCCAGGCCGCCGCTTTGGGTGATGTAAGAAAGCTTTTCCGGGTAAAACAACCCCGAAGGTTTTTCATGAAACATGAAGCTGGGCACACTGCCATTGTAAAGATTCAGCACCCCCAGGCAGTTGGGTCCAAGAATACGCATGCCCGAACTCCGGGCAAGGCGGCGCATCTCCTCCTGGACTCTCCTGCCGCTCTCATCGACTTCGGCAAATCCCGAGGTGAAGACAATTGCAACCTTGACTCCCCCGGCGGCGCATTGCTGCAGCGCCTCCATCGTGATGGCGGCGGGCACCCCGATGATCGCCAGATCCACCGGGCCGGGAATATCCGCCAGGGTGGGGTAGCATTTCCACCCGCCGAGCTGGTCGTACTTCGGGTTTACCGGGTAGACCTCGCCGGCATATTCAAACAGGGTTAACAGGGTAAGCGGAATACCGCTCGGTTTGATCAGGTTCTGGCTGGCTCCGATGATGGCGATAGAGGCAGGGTAAAACAGGGGATCCAGTTCTATCCGCAGATCTCGGTGCAAATCCTGCATTGACTTGGCGGTCACTTAGATTACCTCCTTTATCTCGAATGAAAGTCGCTTTATAATAGTT
>CAZPET010000377.1:0-1881 GCA_964585625.1 uncultured Syntrophomonadaceae bacterium | reverse complement strand
AGAGCCGCGACAAGATCCTCCTCCTGCTCCTTTTTGGCACCACCCTGGTAATCCTGCCGGTAGTCGCCGGTCTTGACAGCGGCCGTTTCAACGGGGCCCCGTTACCCGACTTTTATATCTATGCCGGCGTGTTTCTCCAGGTGATCTGCTCCGGGATGGTTCTCTGGGCGATGCTGGAAAACCCTTTTTTTGAGGGGACCATGCGCCTGCAAAAAGATCGCGGGCAGCACGTCGTGAGCAATGGCCCATACAGATATGTCCGGCATCCTGGATACCTGGGCATGGCCGTAAATGCGCTGCCGCTCCCTCTAATTGCCGGTTCCCGGGTGGCGTTGATCCCGGCCCTCTTTGCAATTATCGTCATCGTGGTCCGCACCGCTCTGGAGGATCAATTGCTGCTTGATCAGCTGCCCGGGCACCGTGATTACTCCCGGAAGGTCAGGTACAGGCTGCTGCCCCTGATCTGGTGAAGCAGGATCGCCCGGACGGTTATTACATCAGCTCTTCTTTAAAATGTGCCGCCACTTCTTTTAACATCTCGAAGGAGCGCTTTACGGTGGCTTCCCCGTCCGGGTTGATCAGGCAGCAGCGGGCCGGGGCGAACCAGGCCTGCCTGAGTATCTGCTCCCGCGGTATGCTGCCCTGCTCCAGGTAGGACCAGAGCTCATTCACCTTTCCGATCATTGACCGGAGATCCTCCGCAGCAAATTCTTCGGTCAGGGTCGGGGTAATCCCCCACGAGATAATGGCTCCCCTGTCGAGGAAAGAGCTTATCTCTTCCCGGTAGCGCGAAAAAATGTGGCCGCGGGCCAGCACATCCACGGAGAGGATATCCAGGTCCAGGTTGAGCAGGAAGGACCAGTCGGGGTTGCCGCACAGGTGGACTCCCCTGGGGCCGGGGTAGTTTTTTAAAAAGAGGCGGTAATCGGCGGATGCCTTCTCACTGGTATAACCGGTATAGGACATGAAGAGCATCTCCAGGCCGGGCTCATCGACCCAGACAAAGGCCCGGGGGTGTATCTCCCGCAGCTCGTTGTACTGGGCCTGCAGCTTCCGGGCGACGAAATCGAAAATAATCTCGCGCACATCATCGTGGTAGATCATCGGGCGCCTCTCGCTGTCCTGTATCTTCAGGCCGAAGCTGACCGGGCCGATGCTCTGGCCGCGGATATACGGATAGGCGGCCAGATTCTTTTCCAGGAAACTCTGGTAGACGGCGCTGTGGCGGGGAGAGAGGCGAAAATACGATTCGTCTTCCCAATGTGCCAGGTACTCTTCTACCTCCCGGTGAAATTGCTCCAGCGAGAAGATAATTTCCCGACGCTCCAGGTCCAGCGTTATCCCCGGGAAATGCTCCGATATCTGCGCATACATATCTTCAAAAAAGCTGACCCTGGGAAGCTGCGGCCAGAAGGGGATATCGAGCGAAAGCGAGAGCTGCAGCGCTTTCTCCGCATCACGGTGAGGAAGGATCCCCATGGCGGTGGTCAAACAGTTACCTTCCAGTTTCATAATGAATCACCTCTGCAAGTATAAAATGCAGGGCGCTGCTGTATTCAGGACCGGGTTAAAGCTTCAATGTTGCTCTGCTCACCCCAACATTTAATTGGATATTAAGGGTAAATATCCTGCCATCCCGCAGCGGCGATTCAAAGCGTTATGCGGGTGACCATTACTACCATATAGCCATTTCCCGGCGCCTTATTCTTAACCATGCAAATTAAATCAGCGATCGTAACATGCTTTTTTAAGATATTAATAAAAATTAACATTATTGCTTACAAGGTTCGACAGACATTTCGGAATTAACCTGGTAAAGTGTATTTATCAGGGTTATTGTATAAATGAGAAATGAATAACTCTATGAGTCAGAATTGGATG
>CAZPET010000376.1:0-1899 GCA_964585625.1 uncultured Syntrophomonadaceae bacterium | reverse complement strand
CCGTATTCTTCAGCCAGCACCTCGCACATCAACTTCTTGCTCTTTAAAGCAGCGGCATGCAGGAGAGCCTGTGACAAACCGTAACGCAGGGCCGTATGCAACCTCTTCCCGTCCGGCCCGGGGAGGGCGTCGAGCTCTTCAGCCGGCCCGCGGAAAGAACCGATCTCGCGGCCGGTCAGCCGTTCCGCAAGAAAGCCCTCCACAAGAGGGGCAAAATCTTCCGCCAAAAAAAGAGGATCCCGCCCGTCCGCGCCGGAATACTGCACCGCCGCGCAGTCGCCGAAAGCAATCTCGCCGCCGGTCAGAAGAAGGATGATGCTCAAAGATTCGCCGCGCTGGCGCACCTCGCGAAAGCCTTCAGTCAGCGGACGCCCGCGATAGGCGGCGCCGTCCTCCATGGCGCCCATCTTGATCGCCAGCTGGTCGTCAAAAAAGAAGCCGGTCAGGCCGGGAGCAGCCAACACTTTTTCAATGATCATTTCAAAATCACCTCGGTTTCCCCACCAGCCGTCCCTTACTGATGGCATAGATATCGTCGATCACCATGCGGAAACCCGGCTCACGCTTTTCACTTACGCCCCTCTGTTTAACTTTGGCCTGGTGAAAGTTGCGGGTCTCCCTGGAAAAAGGGAGCTCGCCAAATCGAAGGATCCGGATGGCTCCATCCTTGTCACGCACCGGGATGATACTTCCCCGGGTCCAACCCGATGGAGCAAAGGGGATATCGAGCACCCCCGCCTCGAAGGAGCGCACCGTGCCCAGGGCCAGGTCACCTTCACCGAGTTCCTGCACCCTGGCAATAATCTCACCGACTTCCCGCTCAATGACCGCTTCTTCTTCCTTAAGTTCTTCTGTCTGCAAAAGCTTCTGCGCTTCGAGCATGCTGATCACCTGGCGGGTGCAGAGCAGCCCGGCAATGTTGGCCTCAGCCGTGGGGATGCCCAGGGCTTCATGCGGGGTCTTGACAATGACCTTGTTGACCCCGCCCAGCGCCGCGGTGGCGGCGCCCCAGGCAATCACTCCCATGGCCCTTGATTCATCCTGCGGGAAGCCGCCCATCCACTGGTGAAAGACCGTGGTCAGCAGAACATCGCTGAACCCGGCGCGATCCAGGTAGCTCCGGCCGAGCCGGGCCAGGCTGCGCAGGGCCGCCGTATCCTGCAGCAGGTTGCCCCCCTGACCGTAACCGATGGTGATACTTTTTACTCCCTGCTCCGCTGCCAGCAGCGCCTCGATTATACCCACAGCATGGGAGATGCACGGCGGAACCAGGGTGCCGGTTAAGGGGCCGAACATCTCCCGGTTGATGATAATATTGTTTTCCGCGTAGGCGCCGCAGAGACGGTCCACATACTGCCAGTGGTAAATGGAGAGATCAAGCGGGATATCCCTGGCATAGGGGATGTTGTAAGAGACGCCCCCGCCTTCGAAATCGCTGAATCCCGCCGCCAGGGTGATCTCGGCCAAAAGACGGGCATCGGGGGTGCCGTGGCGGACCTGGACCGGAACACCCGCCGCCTCGATGATCTTGCGGCAGTTGGCCACCCCGTAGTTCACCGCCGGAAAACCGTTCAGGAGAGAGCGCCCCGCCAGCTTCGATTCTTCGATCCCCTTCTGGGCCTCTTCGTAGCGGTTCTGGCGGGTGTAGGAGTCGATCGTGGTCGGTAAAAAGTCGGCCTGGCCCTCCAGCTCCAGTTTTGTCAGGAGCACCAGGTGCTCGGAGAGCAGGGCCACCCCGGCGCGCGGCTGCAGAAAGATATGCCCCGCTTCATGCCCTGCCCGCAGCTTGCAGTAAGCTCTCTTGTTCTCGGGCAGGGTCCGGTGAAAGGCAAAGGCTTCGGCCAAATCAACCCCCACGCCGGTCGGCCACGAGGTCAGCACGGCGCCGCGTTCGGCCAC
>CAZPET010000375.1:0-1903 GCA_964585625.1 uncultured Syntrophomonadaceae bacterium | reverse complement strand
CTGAATTACTCGAAGCAATTATATGCGATTTATGCATGAGCGTCAATGCTTGATACCGGCGATGCCTATTTTGGGGACTTAGGGCAGGAATAAACCAGAGATATAGCGAATTTTCTGAAGAGAATTAATATATCGGCTTGCGAAAGGAGTCCAAAATGAACTTTCGGTGTGTTTATTGCGGCTGTGAAAGGCTCCCCCACATAAACAAAAAGATATCCGGGACCGGCTGGGTAGTTTTTGTATTACTTCTACTTTTCTGCATCCCCCTCTGCTGGCTGCCTTTTGTTCTTGATGGATGCAAGGAAGATGAGCGCGTATGCTCGGGTTGCGGCATCAAGTTAGGCTAAAGTCGTATATAAGACTGTTTGCCCTTGCTGCGTTCGCCGGTTACTGCTTTTGGCAGGTTTACTGGCTGATTCGGGGCCGGTTGGCCCCGTCGCTGTTGACCTTCTACACTAGCCTGCCCAACCCCAGCAGCGGTGTAACCAGGAGCATCAAGGCAGCTCTGGCCGGGCACTACCAGGATTTTTTTCTTTACAACCCTTTTACCGTACCTTTCATAGCCTTACTGGCCTATTCCTTATGCCGGCTTCTGGTTTCCTGGGTTAAAAATAGGGAACTGCAGCTGCCCCCCGCTGTTGGCAAGCTCTGGTTTGCCTTACTGGCCTGCGCCTGGCTGGCCAAATTTATCCTTGGCAGGAAGTACTGGTAAAAACTCCTCGTCAACCGCGCCGGGCTATTTTGAATACGAACATGATGAATAACAGCAATCTTGATGACTTCGCCGTTTTCGAGATCGGTGATAAACTTGCGTTAACTTGACATCAGCTGTGTATAGCTGTATTGTGGGTGTGGGGGGTGGCCTCATGAAAAAGTTGCTTACCGCCCATGAGCTGGCGGAGATTTTAAGCCTTTCGGTGGATACTGTCTGGCGCTATACGCGGCAAAAGAAGATCCCCGTGGTCGAACTTGGTAAAAAACAATACCGCTATGAAAAGGATGCTGTGCAGGCCGCCCTGGCCGCGGGAGGCCTGCCTGTAAAAGAAGAAGAAACTGTTTACGCAAAACAAGGCGAGTATACCTACGAAGATTACTTCAATCTCCCGGAAGAGCCGGGCTACCGCTACGAGATCCTTGAAGGGGTCTTGATCAAGGAACCGTCACCCTCGACGCATCACCAGCGGATTGCCTCAATGTTATTCCGCCAGTTGGCCGATTTCTTTGACCATTTCGATCCCGGAGGAGAGATCTTTTTCGCCCCCCTGGACGTAACCCTTACTGCCCGCAACGTGCTGCAGCCGGACCTGCTGTATGTTTCCGGAGCCCGTAAGGAAATCATACGTGCGGAACGCATCGACGGTCCCTGCGACCTGGTGGTGGAGATCATATCGCCGGCCAATCGCCGCAAGGACCGCCTGCAGAAGTTGGAGATCTACCACAGGGCGGGGATTCGCCACTACTGGCTCGCTGATCCCGGGGAAAATACCCTGGAAGCATTCATGCTCAAGGAGGAACATTATACCCTGGTGTTCGCGGGTGGCCCGGGTGACAAGTTTGCCCATCCCACCTTCCCGGGGCTGGATCTAAACCTGAACAAGATCTTTCACCGTCCCGCCCCGCTACTTAAAAGGGACAAATAAACACAAACACAAGGGGACGGTTTTTAAAGTGTCACCATTTTTAACTTGGAAGTTAAGTTCCACGAAGACTACAAGCAGTAGACGATACCCGTACAGATAAAATGTAAAAAGGTATTGACATTTCTAACGCTCTTGTTATAATGGTAATGTCAAATAGGTTTGACATTATTTACTCTGGGAGGGCGGCAGAAATGAAAGGATTTATTAAAAGACTTGGCTTTCGCCACATGGATGAGATGGAAATGGAGATCTCGCTAAAGTCC
>CAZPET010000374.1:0-1903 GCA_964585625.1 uncultured Syntrophomonadaceae bacterium | reverse complement strand
CCATGCACGGTAATAGCAGGCTTTCGCTCAAGGGATAGGCCTGCAGGATCGTATCAAAGATCTCCTGGGCGTTGGCGCAGTAAAGCTGGATCCAGCCGGTATCGCGCTGCGAGAGGCTGTCGCCCTGGTCGGGGTCAAGGCACCAGGGCGCCCCCAGGGCCCGGTTAACCACGGCCATCACCACCGGCAGGCGCGCGCCGGCAATCCAGTGGGTCATCTCGTGCATGAAGGCGAGGCCGTGCGAAGAGGTGGCGGTAAATGTTCTCGCCCCGGCTGCGGAGGCCCCGCAGCAGTAAGAGAGGGCGGCGTATTCCGATTCCACACTGACAAATTCGCCCCCCAGCTCGCCGCGCGCCCAGAAGCCGGCTATATCCTCGACAATCGCGGTTTGCGGCGTAATCGGGTAAGCCGACACCAGGTCCACACCGGCCCGCTGCACCGCCAGGGCCGCGGCCTGGTTGCCGGTAATCATCTCAACAGGCATCTTCCCGGCCTCCTTCCATTACCAGCACCCTGGCCGGGCATTCCCGGGCACAGAGACCGCATCCTTTGCAGTAGTCCAGGTTAACATCGTAGCGCTCCTGCTGCCACTGCACCGCCAGGTCGGGGCAGTAGAGAGCGCAGAGACCGCACGAAGTACAGCTGCCGCAGCCGAGGCAGCGCCCCGCTTCGGCAGCCGGATCGGAAAGTCGCCGCGTCAGGTGGGCGTTCGGCAGGGCCTCCAGGTTCAGTTCCTCAAAGGTAACCGCCTTCGCCCGATCGAGGGGCTGCACTTCGCCCGACCCCGATCGTCTTTTCAGCCGTTCAACGATCCCCGCCGCGGCCAGCCGCCCCGCCCGGATCGCCGCCGGGACTGTAGCCGGACCGCTGACCAGGTCACCGCCGGCAAAAAGGGTCAGCTCGCGCGACAGCCGGCCCAGCGCCTCCCAATCGGGCTGCTGCCCCAAAGCGTAGATCAGGGTGCCGCAGGCAATGCGGTGCGGCGGGTCGGGGAGTATCTTGATCTTACCCTCCGCCGTCTCCGTTCGCGCAAACAGTATTTCCGTCAACCGCTCCTCTTCAAGGCGAAGCGCCTGCGGGGCCAGGTTGAAATATAGCTGCACCCCTTCTTTCTCAGCCGCGTCCACTTCATCGGCGGTGGCAGGCATCTCCTCGCGGGTGCGGCGGTAAACCAGGCTTACCCGGGTGATCCCCTCCTGGAGCAAAGCCACCCTGGCGGCATCGACGGCGGCGTTGCCCCCGCCCACGACCACCACCGGTTCACTTAGGCGCACCGTCTCCCCCAGGTGGATCCGGCTCAGGAAGTCATAGGCGCTGATCGCGCCGGCCGCATCCGCACCGGGGATTTTGAGGGGCCGCTCTTTCTGCGCACCCGCGGCCAGGAAAAGCAGGTCATATTCTTCATTCAATCGGTCCAGCGGCAGCTCTTCGCCGGCTGCTACGCCCGTCTCGAAAAGGATGCCGTCTTCTTTTAAGATATCAAGCTCCCGTGAAAGCACCGTCCGCGGCAGCCGGTATGCGGGGATCCCCAGCGCCAGAAGACCGCCGCAGATGGGGGCGCGTTCAAAGACGGTCACCCGGATCCCGGCGCGGTTCAGGTAATAGGCACAGCTCAACCCGGCGGGTCCGGAGCCGATCACGGCCACCCGGCCGCGGGTCGCCGGCAACCCGGCCGGAGGACGATAATGTTTCTGCCGCCATTCGCCGACCGCCCGCTCCACATCCCGGATGGCGATACTCTCATCAAGCTGCCCCCGGTTGCAATTGCCGGTACAGGGATGAAAGCAGACCGACCCGGTGATGGCAGGAAAGGGGTTGCTCCGGCGAAGAATCCGCCACGCTTCGTCGAAGCGCTCTCGCTTGACCGCTTCGAGCCAGGCGGGAATCTCGCTGCCGAGGGGGC
>CAZPET010000373.1:0-1913 GCA_964585625.1 uncultured Syntrophomonadaceae bacterium | reverse complement strand
GTCTGCCGCGGATCGATCACCTCGTCGATCCAGCCCCGGGCGGCGGCGATGTAAGGGTTGGCAAAGCGTTCGCGGTAGCACTGCACCAGCTCCCGGTGCAGTTTTTCAGGCTCCTCTGAACTATCGAGTTCGCGGCGGTTGATGATCTCTACCGCCCCCTCGGGCCCCATCACCGCAATCTCTGCAGTGGGCCAGGCCAGGCAGAGATCCGCCCCCAGGGAGCGGGAACTCATGGCGATATAGGCGCCCCCGTAAGCCTTGCGTAAAATAATCGATATCTTGGGGACGGTGGCCTCCGCATAGGCATAGAGGATTTTTGCGCCATGCCGGATGATACCGCCCCATTCCTGCTCCACCCCGGGAAGGTAACCGGGGACATCAACAAAAGTGATCAGCGGCAGGTTGAAGGAGTCGCAGAACCGGATGAAGCGCGAAATCTTATCCGAAGCATCGATATCGAGACAGCCGGCCTTCACCCGGGGCTGGTTGGCAATAATGCCCACCGCTGCACCGGAGAGGCGGGCGAAACCGACCACCGCATTCCGGGCATACTGCTCGTGCACCTCGAAAAAGACGCTCCCGTCGACAACCCGGCGGATCACCTCGCGGACATCGTAAGACCTGTCGTTATGATCAGGGATAATCCGGATAAGTTCTTCCTGATCCAGCGCGGGCTCCTGCAGCCCGGCCGCAGGGGGGTCTTCCGTGTTATTCGACGGCAGATAGCTTAACAGAGTGCGGACCTGGTTTAAACCGTCCTCCTCATTATCGGCAAAGAAATGAGCCGCCCCGCTGGTCGAGTTATGGGCCGCCGCGCCGCCAAGCTCCTCCATGGTTATACTCTCCCCGGTTGCCGCTTTGATCACCTGGGGCCCGGTAATAAACATGTGGCCGGTCTGATCGATCATGAAGACAAAGTCGTTCAGCGCAGGTGAGTAGACCGCCCCGCCGGCGCAGGGGCCCATGACCACTGAGATCTGCGGCACCACGCCCGAATAACGCGTATTGCGGTAAAAGATTTCCCCGTAGCCGTCAAGAGCGCAAACCCCTTCCTGGATCCGCGCCCCCCCGGAATCGTTCAGCCCGATCACCGGGGCGCCGTTCTGCCCGGCTAGGTCGAGTAAGCGGCAAATTTTCCGGGCGTGCATCTCGCCCAGTGAACCGCCGGCTACGGTAAAATCCTGAGCAAAAAGATAAACACGGCGCCCGTCGATGGTCCCGTAACCGGTAACCACCCCCTCCCCCGGGTTTTTAATCTCCAGGCTCCCGGCGTCCTCCAGATCGCCCTGCACAAATGTACCCAGCTCTACGAAACTGCCCTCATCCACAAGCATATTGATCCGCTCACGAGCGGTGCGCTTTCCCTTTTGATACTGTTCTTCGATTCTTCTTTCGCCGCCGCCGGAAAGAGTCAGGCGGCGTCTCTCCTGTAAATGCTGCAACCTTTTCTCCATCATTTACTTTCACCACTTTCTAAGATGTTCGCCGTCGCCGTCCCGGGCTGGTCCACCACCAGTGCCCGGAATATTTCACGCTTAACGAAAATCTTACCCTGTGCATTCTATTTTTACCAAATATGGACCACTGTTTGCAAGTTCCCGAAATTAACATTCTCCCCGGTTGCCGGCCGGGGAGTCTTTTTAGATGGGACCTTCAGGGATAATTCTAAGTTTATCCCCGGGGAACCATTATTTATATTTCAGTATTGATTCGTAACTTTTATGCCAAATCCTGCTTTACCTCCCGCTACAACCCGGGCGCAGGGGTAACAGTGCAGGGGATAACAGTTGAAAAAATGAAGAAAAGCATTATAATAAAGGTGTCAAAGGAACGGCAGAGTGTATGATGATCCCGGCTTCTCACCCAGGGCCCTTTCTAAACCGGGGCGAGGCATGCCTCGCCCTAAAGACACA
>CAZPET010000372.1:0-1917 GCA_964585625.1 uncultured Syntrophomonadaceae bacterium | reverse complement strand
CATGTCCTTGCCTAAACGCTTGATCCAGCCCGTCTTAAGGAGGGGCAGGATAATCTTCTCACCCCGGTACTCGGTTACCATCTGCCCGGGTTGGACCCTCGCAATTCCCTGGTTTTCTTCAAACCGTTCAAAAGACGCGTTTACTACCTCTACTGCTTTCTCCGCCAGCACGGATTTTTCGGCCAGCTCAAACCTGGCCTTCAAGTGGGATACTTGCACTGTTTCCAGATCGCGGGCGGTAAGGGTACTGAATTTGCTCGTCCCCTTACCCATCATCATCCTTTGCATCACCTTTCTTTCGGTTATTTGGTCTTGCTCGATTCGCCTGGGCAAACCGGCGGATTTTGCTCATGGCGAAGATAAAGTCACCTGTGTCGTAGCGTTTGTACAGGTCATGATATTTTTGCACCAGCCGCTTGGAAAAGTCGGTCACCTTGCGCACGGCCGGCAGCGGCATCCCGCTTTCGATTAAGAAGACAACCTTGCTGAAATCAAGTAAATAGCGCTCGACGCTCTCTAAGCTGTGGCCGGTCCTGCGCATGATCTCGGTCTCGGTGTAGCCGTACATGAACAGGTCGATAATCTTTTCCGCATGGCTTAAGGTGGCGCCCATATCAGCCACCCGGCCCCGGGTGGGGAGTAACACCTGGGGGTGCCCGGCGATTGAGTCACGTACCGCATCCACGGAAACGGATACAAGATAGGCGATATCGGGCAACGTCAGCGCCGCCCCTTGCGCATATGCCTGGGTGGTAAAGCGCTCGATGCGCCGCCACTTAAGCTCCTTGGGGCTGTCCCTTTTTACCTCGGAAAAGTCTTCAGCGGTCAGGTAATCTAATACAACCGGCTCCAGCTCGGCTTCTTTTAAGCTCTTGCCCGGCCCGACGCTGCTGGAAACGCCGATGTAGATCAGCTGCCCGCCTGTGCGAGCCCTGCCGGAAAATTTCTTGGAAAGCTCGCTTAACTCCATACAAAATTCTTCCGCCGCCGCCGGCGAATAGCCGTGCCTTTCTTCGAGAAGCTTGATAAAGCCGGGTTTCGTATTAAAGCTGTCCCTGGCCTCCCACGGCCAGGCAGCGTCTTCTTTGAGCGCTCTTTTGGCGGCGGGATCCCCTTGTCTTTGTTTCCAGAGCCTAAGCCAGCCTTCGACCAGACTCACGGGCTGGGATACTTCGTCGGCGATGGCAGACGCGTCCCCGCCTTGAAGCTTGATCACTTTACGAAAGCTGTTCCACCACTGCCGCCACTGGTTTTGGCTGATGCATAAAGACTTTCTGATCTCAACAAGCTTTTCCCCTTGTAAGTAGCGCTCCATCGCCAGCACTGCCCGCGGCGTTTTAAATTTGGCCCGGGTCTGTTTTGTCATGCCCGCCAAAGGCAGGGCCGCCCCCTGGTCGATTAAAATCATTAACCTCTCCCTGATGGCGCTCACGTTTAAGGGGAAAAGGAGGCAGAGCCGGTTGAAATCCAAAAGGGCGCCCTGATGGTACGCTTCTTCAATCACCCGGGCCATGCGCCCGGTAACCATGGTTCTTACCCCGAATTCCGCTAAAAGGTCAGCGTCATCGTCTTCCAAAATGGTCAGGCAGACCAGCTTCTCGTTCTGCTGAATCCTGGAGCGCCGAAAATATGCATCACCTTCATCCACTACCGCCGGAAATTCTAATGTGCCTAACTGTTTCATGCCCAGATAGTTGTTCAGATACTGCCAGGCGTCCCCTGCGATTAATACCGCTTCGTCAAAGGACACTTCCCGCCGGGCCTTAACCTGGCTCACCAGGTAATCAAACAGGGTCTTGGCTTTGACCGAGGCGGCTTCGCTTTTTAGTCTATGGCGGTAAACAAATTGCCGTCCCACAGCTTAAATCCCTCCCGCAGCTTAGGCTTCTAAATTAAAAAATACTGCGGGCAAGGCGA
>CAZPET010000371.1:0-1923 GCA_964585625.1 uncultured Syntrophomonadaceae bacterium | reverse complement strand
GCAACCACGATATCGTCCGCGCGATCAGCCGCTTCGGCGGGGGAGAGCACGGCGGTTCCAGGGCCCGCCTGCTGGCGATGCTGCTGCTGACCCTGCGGGGCACTCCCTTTATCTATTACGGCGAAGAGATCGGGATGAAGGAGGCGCGGCTGCCGCGGCGGCTGCTGCTGGATCCGGTGGGGCAGAAGTGGTACCCCTTCCACCGCGGGCGGGACGGCTGCCGCACCCCGATGCAGTGGAGCGGCGGGCCTGCCGCCGGCTTTACGACGGGCGAGCCCTGGCTGCCTCTCGGGCCGGAGGCGGAGCAGCGCAATGTGGCCGCCCAGGAAAAAGATCCTCATTCGCTGCTTAACTTCTACCGGAAGATGATCTGGCTGCGCAAGGAGCTGCCCGCCCTGCTCGCGGGGAGCTACCGCAGCGTCGTCGAGGGCGTCCCCGGCGATTGCTACCTCTATTTACGCGATTCGGAGGAGCAGAAACTTCTGGTGGCCCTCAATTTTTCCGCCCGCCGGCGGGAGCTCGACCTGCCGCCCGGGTTTATGCCCGCCCGGCTGCTGATCTCCACCGATCCCCGCCGCGCCGCCGGAACGCTCGACAACCCCTTGGCCCTGGGCCCGCATGAGGGATGCCTCCTTGTCCTGTAGGGGCGGGGTTCCATCCCCGCCCGCGCATCGGATTGTAATCGTAGGGGCGGGGTTCCACCCCCGCCCGTGCATCTATGTTAATTAAATAATACAAAAACGGGTTGCGGGATATGGATAAAAAGCCGAGAAGAAAAAATCTTAGATTAAGGTATTTTGATTATTCACAAGCCGGGTATTATTTTGTAACCATATGTACCAAGGATAAACAAAAATTATTATCAAGCATCGTAAAGGGCGGTTCCTTTGACGCCGCAACTATAGAACTAACCTTGATTGGAAAAGAAATCGTTAAAACCATTGATTTTATTGAAAATCAAAGTGTCAATATTTTATTTGATAAATATGTTATTATGCCAAACCACCTCCATGCGATAATTATTTTGCAAGGGGAGCCGGGCGGGGATGGAACCCCGCCCCTACAAAAAATTATCGGGCAGCTGAAATCATTTACCAACAAAAGATATAATGAGATCAATAGAACAAAAAGTTTAATTTTATGGCAGCGAAGCTATTATGACCATATCATAAGAAACGAAAAAGAGTACAAGGAAATATGGAGTTACATAGACACAAATCCATCAAAATGGGAAGAAGACAAATATCACATTCTGTAGACATAATGGTAGTGCTGGCCTCGCTTTGCAATGACGTGGGTTATAATGGTAATGTAGAAACCATTAAAGAGCCACATACAAAGGAGGCCAGTACAATGGATTATACCACGTTTGTGGGGTTTGATGTGCATAAGGATACCATTGCGGTAGCGGTGGCTAAGGAAGGCAACGAGGAGCCGATGTCATTGGGGAACATACCGAACAGGCCGGATTCGTTACTTAAGTTACTGAAACGGCTAGTCGCTTCGAGTAATCGTTTGTCGTTTTGCTACGAAGCAGGCCCTTGCGGTTATGAGCTCTACCGGTTTTTAAGAGATCGCAAATTCCCCTGTATTGTCGTGGCGCCTTCACTGGTTCCTGTCCGGATCGGCGATCGTGTTAAGACCGATCGGCGCGATGCGATGAAGCTGGCGCGCTTGTTCCGTGCTGGAGAACTAACCCCGGTATGGGTTCCGGATGAAGAACAGGAGGCTCTGCGGGATCTGGTGAGAGCTCGGGAAGACGCGCTTAAGGACTTGCAGCGTAAAAGGCACCAGCTAAGTAAGTTTTTACTTCGTACCGGAAAACGCCCGACTGTTTTGGTCAACCCGTGGACGGTTGCACACAGACGGTGGCTGGATACTGTTAAGTATGAGCTGCATGCGCAACAATTGGTATTGCAGGAA
>CAZPET010000370.1:0-1923 GCA_964585625.1 uncultured Syntrophomonadaceae bacterium | reverse complement strand
GGATATCACCTTGTCGTTTAAAACCATTCATTTTCAAGATCAAGCCAAAACCCGGGTTAAGCTGCCCATACCCCGGGAAGGCTATCAAAGTTTGAGCATACCTGTCAGCCTGGGCCGCTTCAATTTCACTGTGACGGGGGTAGAATCACAGTACTGCCATGATCAAAAAACACTTGTCATTCACATCCGCCCGGATCAAGAGGGGCAGGAAATTTTATATGGTTTCTCAGTCTCAACGGGGTTTTTAAAGCTTAAAGGCATTGGCTCCTATTGGAGAACAGACGAATCCGGGGAAATGGAATACTATATACACGTGAAAAAAAACCAGAAAAGCATAGGGCTAACTTTGCACGACCCGATATACTATGTCGAAGGTCCCTGGAGCTTCACCTTCCCGGTTGACGGGTTGGCATCCACACCATAAACAGATTCATGCCGAACGACAGGCCGCTCTCCTGAAAATAACGGATAACTTTATCTATCTGTTGATTTACCGTCACAATGACGCCGTCGATGCTGCCGCACCGGTAGAGGCCGGCAGCCCTAGTTAGATTTTCCAGGTCCAGCGCAAAGGGAACAAGATCCAGGTAACGATTCCGCCGCGCCAGCTCCTCCCGGTAAAAGTGAAGGTGGCTTTTTAAACCCAGCAAGGCCAATCTCGGCATCCGCCCGAGATACTTATACCTTAACAGGGACAGGCACTTGAAGGTGCTCAGCAAAAGCTCTTTTGCTGTCTCCAGCTTGTTGTTATGGGCCAGCGAGCGCCGGTGCAAACGGTACCGGTAGAGCGCCTCCGGCACCCGCGTGATCTCACCCTCTTCAAACAGCCGCGTCCAGAAATCATAATCGTAGGCAATCCTGAAGGCCGGATCATAGCCCCCGATCTTTTCACAGGCCCTTTTCAGGAAAAAGCCGCTGCCGTGGCAGAGGGGGGTGCTGTAAAACTGATAATCCTTGAAATGATCCTTTTCGTTAAAAAAACCTTCTTCCCAGCACAGTTCACCTTCACTGATTGGATCCGCCCCGGCGATGCAGCGCACCAGCGACCCTACCGCCACCACCCCCGGGGAGGCGCCGGCAAATTCCCACTGCCGCTGCAACCGCTGCCCTTCGCTGACATCATCGGCATCCTGCAGGGCGATCCACCTTCCCCTCGCCGCCTTGATGCCCCTATTTAAAGCATTCGCCGCCCCGCTGTTCTGCTCCAGATGGATAACCCTCACCCGCGGATCGTCCAAACCGTCCAGGATCTCTTTCGTCCCATCCCTGGAGCCATCGTTAACGATCACATATTCAAAATCGCCGCAGCTCTGGTTAAGAATACTCTCCACCGCTTCGGTGAGGTACGCTTCGCCGTTGTAGACCGCTGTAACCACCGAGATCTCCATAAAACGCACTCCTTAAAGATTGTCTGCCTTATTATATGCCCGCCCCCGCAGTTAGTTGGTTGATGAGACCTGAACAGGCCCTACCGACGGGCGGCCCCGGCCAAAATCACCAAAAAAAGAGGATGTGAATAAATTAAATTTGAACAGGAGTGAAGGAGCGGGAAGATGAAAAAAGCGATATCTGTAGGGATGATCAAGAATGAAGCCGATATCATCGAGTCATTTGTGCGCTACCACCAATATATTTTCGACCGCATCGTCCTCCTCGATAACGGCAGCACTGACCGGACCCTGGAGATTGCCGGGAGCCTGCAGGCGGAAGGTTGCCCGCTCGAAGTAAAACGCGATCCCACGCTATCCTATGCCCAGGGGGAAAAAACAACTGAGCTGATCAACGATACCTTCAAAAGGTATGCCCCCGACTTCATATTTCCCCTCGATGTAGATGAGTTTTTAGCCGCTCCCGTTTCTTCGCTAAACCCGCGCCGCATCATTGACCGCCTGCAGACAGAAAAAATCTATTACCTCGAACGGG
>CAZPET010000369.1:0-1935 GCA_964585625.1 uncultured Syntrophomonadaceae bacterium | reverse complement strand
GGTGATCAACAATGCCCAGGTCAAAAAACTGCTCGCCTGCCTGGAGAATCACAAGATCTGGGATAAAGCTCCTGGTAACCTCCAGCACCGCAAGCCCGGGCAGGCTGGCAATAATTTTGTTTTCGCCGGCATTTTCGATGATTACCAGTTTCTGGTGCTCCATGATTTCAACCTGATTATTGATCAATAAAATATTCAAAAATGCACCCCGCCATTCATAAGCAGCGCTCCTCTCCCGTTCCCCTGCCTGTCCTTTTCAAGCACTTACGCTGCAGCACCACCAGATCAGGCTTCAGCAGGTTTCGCCTGCCGGAAAGAGATAGTTTGTCGGCATATGCATTAAGATGCACTACTAGGAAATTATAGCGCGGTCTCGTTGCAGCTCAGTTTTATTAATGGGAATATTTTCATGACCAGGGTATCTGGAGAGGCGCCCGATTACTGTTTCGGAGGTTTTATGTATATGACTGATCGGCGCTTTTAATAAGAACCCGGGAGCTATCGGAGGTGAGGGATTGGGATTTTTTATGCAATACCAAGCCGGATGCGGCGTAACCCTGCCTGAACTTATCTTCAATCCGCGAAAGGACCCGCAAAGACTGGGCTTCATCCAGGTTTGGCAGGATGATCAAAAATTGGGCCTCATGCGTGCGGCAGATGATATCGCCTTTTCGCAGGTTGCCGCCTAGAACCCGAGCGAGATAATCCATGGCCTCTTGCAGCTTGCTTCGGGGCGGACTGCTAAAATCAGGGCAGGTCAGCGCCAGCAACCCCAGGCAGACGCTCTGCCCGCTCCTCTCCAGGCGCTTCTTTTCAAGCTGATAAAAGTACTGAAAGAGCTCGGGGTCGCATATAAATGCGCCCATTGCGTTTTCGCGATCTTTCAAGCGCTCCTGAATCAATGAGAGATTTAAATTAAAACTCTCTTCATGATCGAACCCGATTCGTCCGTAGAGCCGGCGCATCGCCGCGGATTGTTTTGCCCCCATCTCGCGGTAAAAAGCAGCGGTCGCCTCTTCGTAATGTGAACGGGCCTGCAGCTTCTTTCCTTCCTCGAGAAGGGCTTCGAGGTAACATAGATGAAGTTTCTCTTCAAAATAATCGATTGCCAGCGCATTTCTGCATAGCCCAATGATCTCCGTGAAACGGCCGGCTTTTTTCAATAGCTCTGCCAGTTGAATGACACTTTTAATATAAAGATGATGATAGTAATTACGCGCTGGTATTAGCCACTCTTGGCAGGAACATTCAGGAAGATAATCCCCCAAATATAGCCTTGTCGCCTTCTGCAGCGCTTCAATCGCTGAGGAGTGATTATTTTCTTCACAAAGCGGCTCCGCTGAGACAGCGAGTCTCTCAAATTCATCGATATCCAGCCGGTAAGGAATGTTTTCCGCCCACCGGTAGCAACCATGCGCAAAAACTATGTTTGCCGCCAGGTCAAGGGCGGCAAGTTCATTGTTAAAGAGGTGGCGCAGCCGGTGCACCAGGGAACGCACAGCCAGGTTGGGATCTTTATATTGCTGCCGGGGCCACAAGGTTTCGAGTATGGTTTCGGGCAATATCGCCACTTTGCGATTTGTTAGCAGATATTTAAACAGCAACCACAATTTTTCGGAACGGACGGCTCTTTCTGAAAGAACCTGATCGCCCCGCCGAACCAAGAACCTGCCGAGGGTATATATTTCTATTTGCCCCGGTTCTTTACTGTTCCGGTATAGCTCTTCTTTGTTATCCATACCGAAACATTAAACATATCCAATAATTACTCCTGCTTAAATATAATTAATTCCCTTCTAAATTCTAACAAGTAATACAATTTGCAAGTTGAGCTCTTCGCCTAAATATGTTCTGTTTTTTTTCCCCCGACCCCCCTTGAATAAGGTAAGGGGACAGACCTGAAAGCTTAGGCCTGTCCCCATCGGGATGCTTTTG
>CAZPET010000368.1:0-1944 GCA_964585625.1 uncultured Syntrophomonadaceae bacterium | reverse complement strand
GTCCAGGTAGAGCGCCTGGTATTTGGGGAGCTGTACTGTATTTTGCTTCAGGTCTGCAGGCTGCAGCTCCAGCGCCCCGGCCAGCCGGGTAAACTGCTCGATGCCCTCTCCTTCAAGAGGTAGAATGGAACCGTCCCGCAGGCGGTGATATCTGCACTTGATCCGGAGCGATTGCCAGATCTCCGCAAGCTCCTCCGGCCCGACACCTTCCAGCCCCAGTTCCAGCTCCAGCAGGTCGAGATTCCAGTCGATACCGACCCGGCCGGTAAAGCGGGGCGCCTTCCGGCCGGCCTGCTTGAAGCGATCGCTGTAATAGACGGCCGCATGTTGCTGCAACCCGGGGATTATCTCAAAGATAAAGCGCCAGACCTGTTCATCGTTGTCGAGATGCATGGTGCCGCCTCTGACGGTGAATGCGGCCTCTTCAAAGAAGAGCATGACCCTTTGTTCGGCAGCGGTATCCCGGACCAGGAGGAGCCTGTCAGCCCCGCGCCCATCCTGCTTCTCCTCCGCGGAAGCGAAGGGATCGATCGTTATCTCACCATAAACAAATTCGAGCTTCGCGATAACCTGGCCCTCATCGTAGTCGAGGTATACCTTCGTCTCGAGGGGAGGGCGATAGAGACGTTTTTCCATGGCGGGGTCAAGGACCATTGTAGTTGTCTTTTCGATAAGGGGGTATAGCTCGGAGAAGAAACGCTGCTCCTGGGAGCTATTAATCTGCAGGGCTGCACTGGTCCTATTTCTCAAGGAGTGCAGCAGCGGTAGCAGAACTGCCTGCGGCGTACCGTTCAGATTGTAGACCTGCTCCCCGCATAAAATAATATCGCCTTCTCTGGTCAGCGGTTTGATTTCGCCCGCATTTGCCATCTCCAGGGTAAGCCCATCCGCGCCGTCTTGCAGTGAAAACTGCAGGGGCGGCCTTGTTGTGGCGACATTGATCTCTTTATAGATATGGTCATCTATCTCCAGCGTGAAAGGGTGCCCTGTTAACCCGGTCAGCAGCCGCCTGAAAAGATCAGCGGATAGTTGAATCTCTTTACCCTTCAAGATCCCCGAACGGTTATACCCGCCGGCTTGCTCTTCGATTTCATACATCCGGATAAAAAAATCGAGCACCCTGCTGCTGCCCGGTGAAAAATAGTGCCCGGCCGGATCATAGGTAAACTGCTTCCCGAAATAGAACGGCTTCCGCTGCGCAATCGCGGCGATCAGCTTGTCGATACTCCTGACGACATATTTTCTGGTTTCGCCTATTTTTAAAGAAACATAGTAAAGAGGCGGGCTGTTGTAGTAATACGAAGTGTGAATCCGGATGTGCACATCGAGCGCCACCTCGTTGCGGCTGCCGTTTCCGGCAACCCGGCCGGAATATGTGTCGAGCAGATCATTAACCAGCGCCTCTTCGGCTGCTTTTAAATTTTCTTGGGGGTCCTGTTCGGAAACGGCGAGGAGAACGGCGGCGATATGTTTGCAGAAGCCGTCATAATTGGCAAATGCAGCACAGGTACAGAAGTAATTGATTGACTGGTGGCTTTCAAATATCTCCACGAAATACCTTTTTGTCCCCAGGACCTGGGCCTCGATATGGTCGAGCGCTTCATTGCAGATCAGCTCCTTGACCGCCCCACGGCGGTAATAGCGCAACCCACGCATGAAAACGCTGTGGTTGGTGCACTCCCGGGCAATCTTCTGGCGTGATAACTTGAGCATGCGGCCCACCCCTTATCGATACAACCATACCCCTTTATTTTAACATACTGATCCGGGCGGTGTCAGCGCAGCGCGATTACGGTACAGGCATTCCGCAAACGCCCCTTAACATAGCCCCAAACATTAGCATGAAGCGCATTTGGAGCAATCTTGGTGGTGATGAATATTTGAAGATACGTACCCAAACCCAATATTAGTTAATTAGGCCTGCCATAAAGCTATTGTTTGAGG
>CAZPET010000367.1:0-1962 GCA_964585625.1 uncultured Syntrophomonadaceae bacterium | reverse complement strand
GGCGAAGCCCGAAGGATCCCTGGCTTTCATTTATCGTGGTGTGGGTACACGTGTGAATTCTGAGCGCAGCGAAGAATCTCTTTTTTTAAACTTTTCCTTCAAACGTGTATCTTCTGCGCACGCGTTTCCATGCTGCCTGTACCGACCTCCGACTTCCAACCTCCGCTCTTTGTCATCCGGGTTCAACCGTGCTAAAATGGTTTCAGAAATGATCAGGTTATCTGGAGAGTGTTGCCGGTGGAAAGAATCGGTACAGTTACAGAAGAAAAAGGGGAAACAGCGGTGGTGCACCTGCGACGCCACCTTTCATGCGAAAACTGCGGCCGCTGCGGCGGTCTTCTTGGATCCGAAGACCGGCGGGAACACTATGTTGAAGCACTGAACCCGATCCGGGCGCGTTCCGGCCAGAAGGTGCTTATTGAAATGGATGACCGGCGGGCGCTGTTCATAGCTTTTATGCTCTACCTGGTGCCCCTGGCCGGACTGGTGGCGGGGATAATTCTGGGGCTGAGGATCGCCGATATCCTTGACTGGGCAGGCAGCCGGGAGCCGGCTGCTGCCGGGATCGGTCTTGTTGCAATGGCTCTGATCTTCGGTGGAATCAGCCTCTGGGACCGCCGGGTCAAAAAAAGCGGGCGCTACCGGCCGGTGATTGCCGCACTGGTTCAGGAAGAAACATCCGAAGGGGCTGCCGATTGAAGCGAAAGGGGAACAAATCCGGACCTTGCCTCTCAAAGGGCGCCGGGGAACCATTTTAACGGTTCCCTGGTCTGAACTTATGAAAGACTTGGTAAAGGAGACGATTCCATTGCATTTTCACCGCACAGTTTACCTGCTGCTGCTGTTGCTGGTGGCGGCGTTCCTGCCGCTGCTGACCGGTTGTGAAGCAGCCGATCAGATTGGCCTTCTTCCGAAAGAGGTCTCTGCCGAGCCGGCCGATCATGTTGACCAGAAGCTGGTAGACGGAAACACAAAGTTTGGATTTAATATCTTTCGCGCCCTTTGCGAAAAAGATCCTCACGAAAATATCTTTATCTCTCCGGCAAGCATCTCCACAGCCCTGGCCATGACCGCCAACGGGGCTGACGGGGATACATTCCGGGCGATGCTGGAGACGCTGCAGCTGCAGGATATGGAGCTCACCGGGATCAACCGGGCCTTTGCCGATCTGCAAAGCATTCTCCGGAACCCCGATCCCAAGGTGGAGCTGGCCGTGGCCAATTCACTCTGGTCACGCCAGGGAGTTAACTTTAACGAAGATTTTTTGCAGCGCAACCGCGACTACTTTGCCGCCGAAATTAACGCGCTCGATTTCAACCTTCCCGAAGCCGTCCCGACGATCAATCGCTGGGTCGAGAAGCAGACCAGGGGTAAAATAAAAGAGATCGTCGAAGAGCCGGTCGATCCCCGGACCTTTCTTTTTCTGATCAACGCCATCTATTTCAACGGTGCCTGGTCTGACGAATTCAATCCAAAGATGACCCGGGAGATACCTTTCGAGCTGCCTGGCGGGACCGGGAAAAATCATCCGGTAATGTTCCGGGAAGGCACCTACCGTTATTTCCAGGGAGAAGGCTTCGAGGCCGTGAGCCTCCCTTACGGAGAAAACAGGCGCGTCAGCATGACTGTCTTCCTGCCCGCCCCGGAAAACTCGCTGGCTGATTTTTACCGGGAGCTGACCCCGGAGAACTGGGCTGCATGGCAGCTTTCATTCAAGGAGATGGAGGGCGAGGTCGGGCTGCCCCGGTTCAAGTTTGAATACGAGGTTTCCTTAAAAGAGATCTTGAAAAAACTGGGCATGGAGTGCGCCTTTGATCCGCAGAGCGCCGATTTCAGCGGGATGCATCCCGCTCCGCCGGAGATATATATCAGCGAGGTTAAACATAAAACATACGTGGATGTCAATGAAAAAGGGACCGAAGCGGCGGCGGTTACATCTGTGGAGTGCAGGGCCACATCGGT
>CAZPET010000366.1:0-1962 GCA_964585625.1 uncultured Syntrophomonadaceae bacterium | reverse complement strand
ACCGGAAGAACTGGCGCTAAAAATCACCGGTTATTTCTGCAAGCAGGCATCACATTTTCCAGTCTCATAAATAAACGGGACGGGTTACCGGTTGATATCCCGGTCCCGTCCCGCGACACTTACATTTTAGAGGATGTCTCCTGCTATCCTCTGCCTGAGATACCGTTTAGAACAATCCCTTAACCTTGCCGGTTTCCACGTCAACGTCAACGTTCATGAACGCCGGGTTGGCCGCGGTGCCGGGCATGAGCGAAATCGCCCCGGCCACGGGAACCACAAAACCGGCCCCGCTGTAGGTGAGGATATCCCTGATATAGAGCTTCCATCCTTTAGGCACACCCTTGATCAGCGGGTCGTCGGAGAGGCTGAGGTGGGTCTTGACCATGCAGGTGCCGAGCTTCTGCAGGGCGGGATCCTGCTCCATCCGTTTCGCCTTCTCCAGAGCTACCGGAGAGTATTCCGCGCCGTCGGCGCCGTAGACCTCTCTGGCAATCAGGTCGATCCGTTCGCGCAGCGGGGTCTCCAGTTCATAAAGGAAGCGGAAGTTGTTGGGTTCGTTGCAGGCGTCGACAACCGCATCGGCCAGCTCGAGCGCTCCCTCGCCGCCGTACTGCCAGTGCTTCGAAAGAGCTACCCGGGCTCCGGCCTCTTCGGCGAGGCGGCGGACCAGTTTGATCTCGTTATCGGTATCGGTATGAAAAGCGTTAATGCAGACCACCGGGTTGATCCCGGCCTTTTTCACCGTATTGACGTGGTGAATCAGGTTTTCGCAGCCCTTTTCGACCCACCCGAGGTTTTCTTCAGTGTAAGCAGGATCCAGGGGCTGGCCGGGCAGCGGCAGCGGCGCTCCGCCGTGACACTTGAGGGCGCGGATTGTAGCTACGATCACCGCACAGTTCGGGGTCAAGCCCGATTCGCGGCACTTGATATTCCAGAACTTCTCGAAACCGATGTCGGCGGCAAATCCCGATTCGGTAAGCACGTAGTCGGAAAGCTTCAGCGCCACCCGGTCGGCAATAATCGAGGACTGCCCCACGGCGATATTGGCAAAGGGACCGGCATGGACAAAGGTGGGCTGTCCTTCGAGTGTCTGCAGAAGGTTCGGGTTGATCGCTTCCACCATCCAGGCGGTCATCGCGCCGGCGACGCCGAGGTCTTCAGTGGTAATCGGGTTGCCCCGCTTATCGTAAGCTACAACGATGCGGCCCATCCGCTTGCGCATATCATCCAGGTCTTTGGCCATCGCCAGAATGGCCATAACCTCGGAGGAAACGGCAATGGCGAAACCGGAGTTCATCATGAAGCCGTCCCTCTTGGTCCCCAGGCCGATGGTGATGTTGCGCAGGGCCTGGGCGCAGAAGTCGATGATCCATTTCATCTCCACATTGCGCGGGTCAATGTTCAGACGCTCCAACCCTCTGCGCTTGAGAAAAGCATCGGTAGCGTTAAACTCGTGCTGCAGCCGCGAGGTTACCGCCACCATGGCCAGGTTATGCGCGTTCATGATCGCATTGATATCACCGGTCAGTCCAAGAGAAAACGGGGTTAGCGGAATGCATTGCGATAAACCGCCGCCGGCGGCTGAACCTTTCACATTCATCGTCGGCCCGCCGGAAGGCTGGCGAATCGTGGCAAACACGTTTTTGCCCCGCCGCCCCATCCCCTGGGCCAGCCCCATGGTGGTGGTGGATTTTCCTTCGCCAAGCGGCGTGGGGGTGATCGCCGTAACGTTGATGTATTTACCGTCGGGCTTATCTTTTAAACGATTCAAAACCCTCTTGTAATCAACCTTCGCTACGTAATGGCCGTGCGGTAAAAGCTCTTCTTTCTCCAGGCCGAGCTCCTCCGCCAACTGGTTGACCGTTTTCATGGTGGCTTCTGCCGCCTCGGCAATTTCCCAGTCGGCATGTTTGGTTGGATCCAATGGCATAAAAAAACCTCCTTAAATAAATTTAATTAATT
>CAZPET010000365.1:0-1972 GCA_964585625.1 uncultured Syntrophomonadaceae bacterium | reverse complement strand
TGGAAGCTCTGCACCTGGCCCTGGAAACGCACCGGGACCTTGCTGCGCCCGGCGGCCTTTCGCCGAAGGAGGCGATCCTCTGCGGTGATTTCTACTTCGGGCTGGCTCTGACCCTGGCGGGAAGCCAGCCCCTCTTTATTCAGGGGATGTCCGAGGTGATCACCCGTTTTGCCGCCAGCACGATCAACATGCCCGACCAGCCGGCAGACGTCCGGGATCACAAGGAGCACCTGCAGCGGATCTGTGATGGGAGCGCTTCGATATTTGCTCTTTCCTGCACCCTCGGCGCCTCGCATGGCGGTTTAAAACTCTGGCAAAATGAAGCCCTCTCCTATTACGGCCTTTATCTCGGGATCGGCCTGCAATTACAAAAAGAGCAGCAATTGTTTGAGCGCAGTATGAAAGATGAAACATCTGTTCCGAAGGTTACGTTTCCTTTAATTTATATTCTGGAGCAGAGCCCTCGCAGAAAAGAGTTGCTGGGTTTGCTAAACAGGGCCCGCCTTACATTGCATGAACACGCGATTTTAGCTAAAGAGCGCAAGAGGGTGGATCCGGCCCCTTACATGGAAAAAGTTGTGCGGCACTGTTTCATAAAGTGCAATGAATTCCTTGAACTTGTGCGGGAAAATATTGAACCGGAGCAGTTCAATGTTCTGAAAGGCTTTATGCAACTGGATGATGTTTACGGGCCCCAATAAAGAATAATTACCATATACGCTAAATTTAGTTCTGAATTATTTAAATATTATCAGTAGCAGGAATAGTGGAGGAATGGGAGAATATTTAACTCATTACCTTATACAAGGGGGGTTTACTTGTGAAGAAGGCATTTTTGTTTTTGGTGGTTGTGGTGATGCTCTTCTCCCTGCTCGGTTGCGCTACAAATACTACAGACGGGGACAAGGGAGATGAAGCTGTAGACTTTAAGATCGGTATTGTTACCGGGACGGTATCGCAGGGGGAGGAGGAATTCAGGGCCGCGCAGGACCTGGTAGCCGAGTACGGTGATGAAGTGATCGTGCATATCACTTACCCGGATAAATTTATGGATGAACAAGAAACAACAATCGCCAATATTGTCGGCCTTGCTGCCGACCCCGCCATCAAAGCGATCGTGATCAACCAGGCTGTGCCGGGTAGCGCCGCAGCGATTGAGCAGATCAAGGATACAAGGGACGATATCCTGTTTATCGCCGGGGTGCCCCATGAAGACCCCGAGATGATTGCTGCAAAAGCCGATCTCTGTATCAACACAGACGATCTCAAGCGCGGTGAAACCATTGTGGCCCTGGCGGCGGAGCTTGGTGCCAAAACATTTGTCCACTACTCATTTCCACGGCACATGTCCTACGAACTTCTCGCCCAGCGGCGGGATATCTTCCGGGAGCAGTGCGAAGGGTTGGGGATCAAGTTTGTAGAAGTTGACGCTCCCGACCCCACCGGCGATGCCGGACTGACCGGCGCGCAGCAGTTCATCCTGGAAGACGTGCCCCGCCAAATTGACAAATATGGCGAAGATACCAACTTTTTCAGCACTAACTGCGGCATGCAGGAACCGCTGATCCGGAGCGTCCTGGACGGCGGTGCCATCTATGCCGAGCAGTGCTGCCCCAGCCCTTACCATGCCTACCCCGGGGCACTGGGAATCGAGATCCCCTCTGAAAAGGCCGGTGACGTAGCCTACATCCTGGAACAGATCGATGCGAAGATCGTGGAGGGCGGCGGAGGCGGCCGGTTTGCCACCTGGAAAGTTCCGGCTAACATGGCCATGATCAACGGTTCGGTTGAGTATGCCATTCTCTACGCCAAGGGAGAAGTGGAGAAGCAGGATTTCGCCAAGTTCGAAGAATGCATGACCGAAGCTTCGAAAGGCCCGGTAAAATTGAATGGCTTGCCGGATGCGCCCAACTTCCTGATGTTTGTTGGAGAGTCCATTATTTTTGGCGTCGAGTAATATCCTGTTGCGATA
>CAZPET010000364.1:0-1975 GCA_964585625.1 uncultured Syntrophomonadaceae bacterium | reverse complement strand
GGTCCGCTGCCTTCTCTGCCCCCGCCGCTGTCTGCTCAAGGAGGGGCAGGAGGGCTTTTGCGGGGTGCGCCGCGCGGCCAAAGGCGAGCTCTACACTGAGAACTATGCTCTCTGTGCCGCGCTGCACTGGGACCCGGTTGAAAAAAAACCGCTCTATCATTTCTATCCCGGCCGGCAGATCCTCTCTCTAGGCACTTACGGCTGCAACCTGAGCTGCAGCTTCTGTCAAAACTGGCCCCTGGCGCGGGGCAAACCCGCTGCGGATGCCGCAGTGATTACACCTGCGCAGGTGCTGGCGTTACTGCAGCGTGAAGGGGACCCCGCAGATGTTCTCGGCGCAGCCTATACTTACAACGAGCCGGCTGTCTGGTACGAATTTGTCTTCGACACCGCCCGGCTGCTTCACGAGCACGGTTACCGCAACGTCCTTGTTACCAACGGTTTTATCTCCCGCGAGGCGCTGCAGGAGCTGCTTCCCTTCATCGACGCCTTAAATATTGATGTCAAGGCCTTCAGCGATTCCTTTTATGAAAAATACTGCCGCGGCATGCGCCGCCCCGTTCTTGAGACGGTGGAGCTGGCTGCCGCCGCGGCTCATGTCGAGGTTACCTGCCTGCTTATCCCCACCCTGAATGATACCCCGGACGAGCTGGAGCAGTTGACCGGCTGGCTGGCCGGGATCAGTCCGGATCTGCCGCTTCATTTCTCCCGTTACTTTCCTCAGTACAAAATGGATCTGCCGCCTACCCCGCTGGAAACAATGGAGGCGGCCCGGGAGATCGCCCGGCAGAAACTGCGCTACGTTTACCTCGGCAATGTCGATCTCCCCGGCGGCTCCGACACCCGCTGCCCGCAATGCGGCGCCCTTTTGATCACCCGCCGCTATTACCGGACCCGGATCACCGGCCTTGCAGGCAACCGCTGCCTCGATTGCGGGGCCCGGATCAACCTGGTTCCCGGATCAGACTAAAAAAAGCATGAACCCACGCTCCTGCTTCATACTATCATTAGAGGCAATCTGAGATTTCTGGTCGCCTCCAGCGCCTTGCACACTACCGGATGCTGTGCGAATTTCCAGGAGGCGCGGTCTAAAATCCAGTTGGTTGCTCCGGTGCCTGGCACCGAAACAACTAACTCTAGGCGGCGGGGGTTTTCATAATCGCAGCGGATACAATCAAGCTGGCCGGCGGTAAAATTATGGCCATCCTCTACTGGTTTGGCGGATGGCCTGCCGCCGTGCTTCTGGTGCTGGCCGGGCTCTATCTCACCGTGCGCAGCGGGTTTCTGCCGCAGCGGCGTCTCTTTACCGTATTCCGTCTGACCCTGGGGAGCCTGTTCGGATCAGGGCGAGGGCGGAGGCCTGCCGCGGCCGGCGATATTTCACCGTTTCAGGCTTTGACCACCGCTCTGGCGGCAACCGTGGGTACGGGCAACATTGCCGGGGTAGCTACCGCGATCACCCTGGGCGGCCCCGGCGCCGTCTTCTGGATGTGGGTCTCCGCTTTCTTCGGGATGACCACCAAGTTTGCGGAGATCGTCCTCGCGGTGCGTCACCGGGTCCGCTCCTCCGGCAAGACCTTTGCCGGCGGTCCCATGTACACGTTGAAATATGGTCTGAACCATCCCGGGCTCGGCCTGGCTTACGCATTTTTTGGGGCCTCCGCCGCCTTCGGTATCGGCAACATGGTCCAGGCAAACTCCGTGGCCGCTGTTCTAAAGACGGCTTTCGGTGTCACCCCCCTGCATACCGGCATCCTTCTGGCGCTGCTGGTTGCCCTGGTCATTTTAGGGGGGATCCGCCGCATCGGGAAAATTACCGAAAGGCTGGTGCCTCTGATGGCATTGCTATATATCGGCGGTTCCCTGGTGGTCTTGGTCCTCGGTTACCGGAATATCGGGCCCGCCCTGGCTGAAATTGTCGGCAGCGCCTTCACCGGCCGCGCCGCGGCAGGCGGTTTTGCCGGCGCCGGGGTGC
>CAZPET010000363.1:0-1978 GCA_964585625.1 uncultured Syntrophomonadaceae bacterium | reverse complement strand
TGGAGATGGCCAATATCAGGGAGCAGTGCTCCTGGGTGCACGAGGACCGGGAGGCCGCCACGGCCAAGGCGCAGAAACTGGTCGCCGCCGCCGTGGCCAAGGTCCGCCTGCTCGAGCCGCTGACATCCCGGGAGGTGGATGCCGAACCGTCCGCCCTGGTCATCGGGGCCGGCATTGCCGGCATCCAGGCGGCGCTCGATATCGCCGATGCCGGATTCAAGGTTTACCTGGTGGAGAAGAGCCCCTCGGTGGGCGGGCGGATGTCGCAGCTGGACAAGACCTTCCCCACCCTCGACTGCTCCGCCTGCATTCTCACCCCGAAGATGGTTGATGCCGCCGGCCACCCGAACATCGAGCTCCTGGCTTACTCCGAGGTGGAGGAGATCGGCGGTTTTATCGGCAACTTCGATGTCAAGGTGCGCAAAAAGGCGCGCTACGTCGACGTGAACAAGTGCACCGGGTGCGGTGACTGCGCCAAGGAATGCCGCCTCGCCGGCCGCTTCCCCAATGAATTTGATGAAGGGCTGGGCAAGCGCGGCGCGATCTACCTGCCTTTCCCGCAGGCGGTCCCGGCGAAGTATACCATCGACGCGGAGAAGTGTCTCAATCTGACCCGGGGCAAGTGCGGCAAGAGCCCGAAATGTGTCGATGCCTGCAGGGCCGGGGCTATAGATTTCGAACAGAAAGACGAAATTGTTTCTTTCAAGGTCGGCGCCATCCTGGTGGCGACAGGATTCGATGTTTTTGATGCGGCTAAAAAACCGGAATACGGCTACACGGATTATCCCAACGTGATCACCGGCCTGGAGATGGAGCGGCTTGTCTCCGCCTCCGGCCCCACCGGCGGGAAAGTCGTGATCCATAACGGCGAAGAGGAGATCGTTCCGAAAAAGATCGCCTTTATTCAATGCGTCGGCTCCCGCGACAAGAGCGTGGGCAACGAATACTGCTCCCGGGTCTGCTGCATGTATACGGCCAAGCAGGCCCACCTGATCAAGGACAAGATCCCCGATGCCGAAGTCCGCGTTTACTACATGGATGTGCGCGCATTCGGGAAGGGTTTTGAGGAATTTTATGACCGGGTCCGCCGCGAGGGAGTCCGCTATGTGCGGGGCAATCCCTCGGAGATCTTCAAGCGGGGGAATAAACTGGTGGTCAAAGTTGAGGACACCCTTACCGCCACCCCCCTCGAGGACGAGGCCGATCTGGTCGTGCTGGCGGTAGGTCTGGAGCCCCGCAGCGATGCCCGCAAGGTCATCGACCTGCTGCGGCTCTCCCAATCGCCGGACCGCTTCTTCCTGGAGGCACACCCGAAACTGCGCCCGGTCGATACCGCCACCGACGGCGTCTTTCTGGCCGGATGCTGCCAGGGGCCCAAGGATATTCCCGATACCGTGGCCCAGGCCAAAGGGGCCGCCGCTTCGGCCCTGATTCCGCTGGCCCGGGGCAAGGTGGCCATCGATGCCCAGGTGGCGGGAGTCAACGAAGCTACCTGCCGGGGCTGCGGTTTCTGCGTTTCCATCTGCCCCTACACCGCGATTGAGCTGGTCACGGTGAACCGGATGGGCCATATGGTGGAGGTGGCCCGGGTCAACGAAGCGCTTTGCAAAGGCTGCGGCTCCTGCTCGGCCGGCTGCCTCTCCAACTCCATCCAGCCGAAGTCCTTCCGGGACCGGCAGATATTACCACAAATTGCGGCATTGGGGGGGACGAGATGAGCGAGCAATTTGAACCGAACATTGTTGCGTTTTTGTGTAACTGGTGCTCTTACGCCGGCGCAGACCTGGCCGGAACCAGCCGGATCCACTACCCGGCGAATATCAAGGTTATCCGGGTAATGTGTTCGGGCCGGGTGAACCCCCTTTACGTGGTCAACGCCCTGCAGCAGGGTGCCGACGGGGTGCTCATCTCGGGATGCCATCCCGGGGACTGCCATTACATGGAGGGTAACTTTTACGCCCGGCGCCGCTTGAAGCTG
>CAZPET010000362.1:0-1979 GCA_964585625.1 uncultured Syntrophomonadaceae bacterium | reverse complement strand
CTCCAGCAGGACGATATGAATCGGCAAAAGCATCAGCGGCCGGTGCAGCAGCGGGGCCAGCAGCGCCGCCAGGGCGATCGGGATATGGATCACAAAGACATAACCGATTGCCTTCCGGATGTTGGCAAAGATCCTGCGCCCGTCCCTGACCGTATCGACAATGGTTGTAAAGTTGTCGTCGAGCAAGATCATGTCGGCGGCTTCGCGGGCCACCCCGGTGCCGCGCCGGCCCATGGCGATGCCGATATCGGCGTATTTCAAGGCCGGCGCGTCGTTAACCCCGTCTCCGGTCATGGCCACGATCTCACCGTTTTCTTTCAGCGCCCTGACAATCCTCATCTTGTGGCGCGGGATCACCCGGGCAAAGATCTGCGCCGTTTTGACCCGCTCCCGCAGCGCCGCGTCGCTCATCGCATCGAGCTCTTTTCCGGTAACCACCTGCTCATGATTCGGGATGCCGATCCGGCGGGCAATTGACCGGGCGGTGAGGCCGTTATCGCCGGTAATCATGACCACCCTGATTCCTGCACGGGTGGCGCTCTCAACCGCGCCGGGCACGGCGCTGCGCGGCGGGTCGGCTAGCCCGATGAGCCCGGCCAGTTCAAGATCGTTGCCGGCCAGCTCTTCCGGAATCTCATCCATGTTCCGCCGCCATGCCACCGCGATCACCCTTAACCCTTCTGACGCGAGAGCGGCCTGCTTGCTCTCAACCTGCGCCCTCCCGGCCCCGGTGAGGCGGCAGAGGGGAAGGATGCTTTCAGGTGAACCCTTGGCGGCCAGCGATATTTCGCCGTTATCCGCCTGCCAGACGTGCCCCATCATTTTGGTCTCGGATGAAAAAGGGTACTCGTGGATCAGGGTGCCGGTAAAAACACGGGCGCGCTCCAGGCCGAGCCGGTCGCTGTAAGCGAGCATGGCTTTCTCCATGGGGTCGTACGGCTCGGTTTCACAGCCGCGCCCGGCCCAGAGGGCCAGCTCCCGTTCGTCGGCGGCATGATGCAGGCAGGTTTTTTGCACCTCCATGCGGTTCCTGGTCAAAGTGCCGGTTTTATCCACGCATAAAACAGAGACGGCGCCGAGCGTCTCCACCGAAGGGAGACGGCGGATCAGCGAGTTCTTCTTGGCCAGCCGGTAGGCGCCCATCGATAAAAACACAGTGAGGATGACCGGAAATTCTTCGGGGATCAGAGCCATGGCCAGGGTGATTCCCGAGAGGATCCCGTCGATAATGCGCCCGCTGTGCTGATATGTGACCAGGAATACTAAAATAAACATAACCAGGCCGGCCAGCGCACTGGCTCTAATCAACCGCCGGGTCTGTCTTTCCAGAGGTGTGGGGCGTTCGGGCGCTTCGGCGACATCGCGTCCGATTTGGCCGTATTCCGTCTCCGCCCCGGTCGAGGTGACCCTGACCACAGCGCGGCCCTGGATCACTGCGGTTCCGGCGTAAGCGTAATCGCGCCGCCAGGGTATCTTCTTCTCTTTATCCTCACCGGCAGTTACTTTCCACACCACCCCGGACTCGCCGGTCAGCGAAGACTCGTCAACGCCGAAGTCGTGCAGCTCGATCAGTTCGCCATCCGCGGGAATCTTTTCGCCTTCCTTGAGCAGCATCAAATCCCCGGGTACCAGCTCGCGGCTGTCAATCTCGCGCAGCAGGCTTTCTCGAATCACCATCACCCTCGGATCAGAGAGTTCTTTAAGCTCCTGCAGCGTTTTATCGGTCTTCCATTCCTGGAAAATATCGATGCCGGCGATTCCGGCCACAAAAAGAAGCATAATCGTCCCGTCGCGCGGTTCACCGATTAAAAAATAGATGAAAGCGGCGGCAAAGAGCAGAATGAACATCGGTTCTTTTAAAACCCCGAGCACTTTCCCGAAAAAGTTCTCTTTTTTCTCCGGAATAATCTCGTTTTTGCCATAGCGCTGCTGCAGCTGGGCAACTTCCTGATCTGTCAGGCCGGTGTAATCACCGTCAA
>CAZPET010000361.1:0-1982 GCA_964585625.1 uncultured Syntrophomonadaceae bacterium | reverse complement strand
AGAAAGTCTTTGCGATCACCGGCACGGCGAGCATCGCTGTTCAGAGGAAGATTAAGCTTTCTGCGAAGAGGTTCAGGGAAAGGGGGGTGAAGAAAAATGTATCGAGGCAGATATCAATACGGTCCCGGCTTCCGGAGGAGGGGACGGGGATGGTTCCCGAGAGCACGCGGTTTTTGGGGCGGCGGCCCCGGCAGGGGCTGGTGCCGCTACTGGTTTGCCTGGGATGCTCCTTATTTTGGAGCGCCTCCCTGGGCCGGCCCCTATGGAGCCGGTGCGACCGACGCAGATGCAGATGAAGGCGAATGGCTGAAGTCGGAAGCGGCCGCCCTGCGGGCCGAGGCGGAGGCCATTAAAAACGAACTGGTCGAAATTGAAAAACGCCTGGCTGAAATTGAGCGGCCGGAAGAAGCGTAAATGGCCTGTAATACCGGAAGGGGCGGGGTCATCTCCCCGCCTCCATTTTCGGACGGGGAAGGAAGATTGGTATGATCATTGCTGTAGCCAGCGGCAAGGGCGGGACCGGTAAGACCACCGTGGCCACAAACCTGGCCCTGGTCCTGGCCCGGGAGATGAAGATCCAGTTTCTTGATTGTGACGTTGAAGAGCCCAATGCGCATCTGTTTTTAAAACCCGAGCTGAAGAGCTCTGAACCGGTATCCATTCCGGTGCCGCAGGTAGCGCAGGAGCGCTGCAGCTACTGCGGTCTCTGCGCCGAGGTCTGCGCATTTAATGCGATCATGGTCGGGAAAGAGACAGTGCTAATTTTTGAGCAGCTCTGCCACGGCTGCGGGGGATGCGCCTATTTCTGCCCGGAGAAGGCCATCCGGGAGGTGGATCGTCCCATCGGCATCCTTGAGCACGGGGCTGCGGACTCCATCTCTTTTGTTCACGGAAAGCTGAACCCGGGAGAGGCGCTTTCGCCTCCCTTGATCAAGGCGGTCAAGGAGACGATCGATCCTTCAAGCTTGACGATCATTGACGCCGCGCCGGGCGGCTCCTGCCCGGTAGTGGAGGCGATCCGGGGCAGCGACTACTGCCTCCTGGTTACCGAGCCGACCCCATTCGGCTTGAATGACCTGGCCATCGCCGTGGAGCTGCTGAAAAAATTACGCCTTCCCGGAGGGGTAGTGATCAACCGCTCTTTGGGCGGCGAGGGCGAGGCAAGTATTGAGTCTTACTGCCGCGGTGAAGGGATTCCTATTCTTCTAAAGATTCCCTGGGACCGTGAGCTGGCCTCTCTTTATGCGCGGGGTGAACCGGTGGCAGAACACCTGCCTGACTGGCGGAATCTCTTTGCAGAGCTGGGCCGGCGGATCCTGGAAGATGAAAGGAGGCCCGCTGATGAACGAGATCGTTGTAGTTAGCGGCAAGGGGGGTACGGGGAAGACTACCTTAACGGCCTCTTTCGCTGTTTTGGCCGGTGGTGATGCAGTGATGGTTGATGCCGACGTGGATGCGGCGAATTTAAGCCTGGTTTTGCGGCCGCAGCAGCTGGAGAGCCATTCATTCATTGCTTCCCGCAGGGCGATTCTCGACCGGGAGTGCTGTACAGAGTGCGGCCTCTGCCGTCAGCTCTGCCGTTTTGATGCCATCTCGGAGAGCTATCAGATCGAGCCTATCTCCTGCGAGGGGTGCGCGGTTTGCAGCCGGGCCTGCCCGGAGGAGGCCATTACCATGGAGGAGGTTGTCTCCGGGCACTGGTTTATCTCTCAGACGCCTTACGGCAAGCTGATCCATGCCCGCCTGGGGGTGGCCGAAGAAAATTCGGGCAAATTGGTTACCCTGGTCCGGAACCGGGCCCGCGAACTGGCTGCTGCCGGAGAAACCAGCTATCTTCTTACTGACGGCCCGCCCGGGATCGGCTGTCCGGTAATCGCCTCTCTATCCGGAGCTACCAATGCGCTTATTGTGACCGAGCCTACCGTTGCCGGGATCCATGATCTCCAGCGAGTTCTTTCGGTCTGCCGCCATTTCGAGGTCCC
>CAZPET010000360.1:0-1984 GCA_964585625.1 uncultured Syntrophomonadaceae bacterium | reverse complement strand
GTCATAGGCCCCGTTGACCTTTCCGACAACGTTTTCGCGGGGCACCTTCACATCCCTGAACAGAAGGCGCGCCGTCCCACCGCCCCGGCAGCCCATCAACCCGTAAAGATATTTTGTCTCCACGCCCGGTCCCCGCTCCACGATAAATGCGGTGATCCCCTCCTGCGGCTTCACATCGGGATCGGTTACCGCGTAGACCAGGAAGAAATCCGCCCCCTCGCCGCCGACGATAAAACGCTTCTGGCCGTTGAGCAGGAAATAGTCCCCTTTATCTTCCGCCCTGCTTCTGGAGCCGAAGAAGTCGGAACCGCCAGTCGGCTCGGTGAGGCATTCGGCGGCAAAAAGCTCGCCCTGCAGCAGCGGCCGCACATATTTTTCTTTCTGCTCGTCGGTGCCATGCAAAATGATCGCGTCGCAGACCAGTTCGGCGCCGACGCCGAATACGCAGGCGAATTCATAACCGAGCGTGCCCACCTCTTCCAGGGCCATGCAGGTGGTCACCCAGTCCATCTCCCGGCCGCCCCACTTCCCCGGATAGCGGATGCCAAAAAGGGAGCGCCGGGCGGCCTCTTTTAGAAATTCCTTGGGAAACTTGATCTCATCCCGGTCCATCTCCAGGATCATCTGCCGGGGTACCCATTTGACCAGTTCCCGCACTTCTTCCCTGAATTTAAGCTGCTCTTCTGTAAGCAGGTAATCAAACATGGTTTCCACCTCTTCTTCCATTACTGGTAGAACCATATTAACACAATTTAATTAATATTTCCCCCTTTCTAACCACGCCGCATAACGTTGTCCAAAAAGGTTTCTGTTTTGATCCCGGTTTCCAGATTATGTTACCATAAAAAGCCTCCCGGAGAGAAATAATATACCAGGGAGGTGCTTCGGATGAAAATGATGATTGAAGATGTGATGCAAAAAGGTAACACGACAAGCTGGGCCGTGGCCGGACTGGGCCTGGTTGTTACCGGGGTTGGAAGAATGGTCGGTGGAAATCTGGGTGCAGGATTGATGGGCTTTGGCCTAGCGCACTTAGTCCTGGGGCTGGCGGATATGTTCAGACCGGTGGTCCGAAATTAGGCTGATCGGCAAAAGGCAGCCTGTATTGCTACTGCCCGGGAGAGATCCAGTGGACCATGCCGCAGATTTCACATTTACCGAGACCATAAATTTCACCTGAAGGCCCGGCGATCTTCTCCAGCGGGACCGGCCCGGCCTCACGCAGGCCGCGGTGGGTGCAGGTTACGGCTTCCGTCGGTTCTCCTGCTGAACCGTGGTAACGCCAATCCGCCAGATTGGAAGTAAAATTTTCTGCCGCCGCCTTCTGCTTAAGCCAGTCCGGCGGGTCCGGCAGATCCCACAAAAACATTGAATATTCCCCCTTGTCAAACATCTTACATTCTATTTCTCCGCCATTCCTCTATCCCCTGCAAAAAGAAGGGGAATGCTCTTCCCCTTCTAGAAAATTCTTTCCCTCAATTAATTCATCCGTACAGGTTGATTATCCCGCCGCTACCTTATCGATGGTGAGACGCTCTGACAGGGCGTGATATTCCTCAAGGATCTCCTCGGGAAGTCTCGGGCCGAACTGTGCAAAGAAACTGCGGTGCCCGGCCAGCTCCTCCAGCCAATCCCCGGGATCCACGGCAAAGAGTTTTTTTACTGTCTTTGCAGGGATATTCAGGCCTTTTAGATCCAGCCCATTTTCCGTCGGGACAAACCCGAGCGGGGTTCTCACAGCAGAGGCCCGGCCGTGGGCCCGCTCGATGATCCAGTTCAATACTCTCAGATTCTCGCCGAATCCCGGCCAGATAAAGCAGCCCGCTTCATCTTTTCTGAACCAGTTTACGTGGAATATCTTGGGGGGATTTGCCACGTTTTTCCCGAAGTCAAGCCAGTGCCGGAAGTAATCGGCCATGTTGTAGCCGCAGAAGGGCAGCATGGCCATGGGATCCCGGCGCACTTTCCCCAGCTTGCCGTATTG
>CAZPET010000359.1:0-2001 GCA_964585625.1 uncultured Syntrophomonadaceae bacterium | reverse complement strand
TGCCGGTATACTCTCTTCTTCAAATGGTCATATTAATGCTATCTTTAATCAAGAGGAGAGAGCAGATCATGGAAGCATACGTCAACGAAGAATGCATTTATTGCGGACTCTGCGCCGACCTTTGCCCCGAAGTTTTCCAGCTGGGGGATGAGAGAGCGTTTGTCACGGTCAAGGAGATCCCCGAGGATATGTGGGACTGCTGCCGGGAAGCATCTGAAGAGTGCCCCACCGAAGCCATCGAGATAAAGGAATAAAGGTTTGCTCATGGCCAGCAATTGGGATCACGGCTGCAGCCTGCAGCCGTGATCAATAACAGGCATTAAATCTTTTTAAAATCCTCTTGTGTTTTAACTTCAGTCAGGTAGTTGTAAACAGTATAACGGGTGACCCCCAGTCTTTCAGCAATATCTTCGATGGCTCCTTTAACCAAAAAGAACTGTTTACTGTTGAGATACCGGATAATTTCAATCTTATCTTCTTTTTTCATGCTGCTGATCGGCTTGCCGATTCTGGATTTTGCCTCTTTAAACAACTTATCCAGGAGATCTTCCAATGTGTTGCAGAAAAATCCGTTGCTTTGCTCAAGAAAATTATTTTGGTCTATACTTTCATGGATAACACAGAAATTATCAATCCTCTTCTTGGTTTGCAAAAAATCGCTGAGATCATAATTAATTGATAATAGCCCGATGATTTTCTTCTCTTTATCCCGGATAAAAACAGTAGTTGTTTTCAGTTTTTTGCCGGTCTTGGACTCAGTTTTATAATTTGAGACAACATCGATGCTGTTGAAAAGATCTGATTTAATAAAATATGTTTCCAGATCATTCATGGGATCACCAGTATTTCTTTCGGATATGTGGTTGTTTTCGATCATCACTACTGCGTTATCGGGATCTGACGGATCGACCAAAACGACCTCGCAATTATAACCGAAGGTCTGAGCGATCCCTCTGGCTATATTTACCAGGTTGTTGAGATGTAACTGAATACCTTCGTCCAAATCGAATCTCCTTTCAAAACTAAATGATCACCTGATCTAATACAGCAGAATCGTTAATAATCCTCTTTTTGTGATTATTTGAACAGGTTAACAGTTACAGCTCAACCCATCCCTGCGCCGTCAATTTTACATTGTCATGTGTAAAATAGGCATTTTCAATTTTATTATCTTGCAAAAGAAATGAAAGTTCAGTAATATCTTCCCCGATTAAATCGGCACCGCCGCCGCATTCTACGCGGATCCGGCAGGGCTCTTTGGATGGCAATTTGCTCAAATCTATCTCGCCTGATTCAAGAATTGCCAGTGCCAGCACCACTGTTCCTGTACCGCAGGAAGTCTCAATTAAATCTGGAATACGGTGCGGAAAAACCGCACGGAGATCACCCGAATAACATGGATGCCAGTCATAAAGGGTGATATTGTAAGGTTCTTTTGTCTGCTCCATAAAAACCTTTTGCACATCGATCAGAATCCGCCTGGTTTCGGCATCCAGTTTTTCCACATCTGCCGTAGAACAGACATCCTTAATCCGGTCTCCGTTAACCGCCATAAACTCACCAACGCGCATAACTTTTACGCCGCAAATCTCCATGGGATGAACGCCGCGCTGGTAACACTTTTTAACGAAAGAAGTCATATCGGTGACTACTTTATCGACGCGGCCTTCAGACAACCAGACCTTAATTTCTGTGAGGCCGTTGTCTGTTTCAATAACAACCGGAGTAACCGGTTCCCGGGGAGTGATTCCAAGCCTGTTGCCGACAGGCGTTTCAAAAAGTACTTTCCCCAAGACCTGGGTCATGCCGCCGCAAGCGCCGATAAATTCCCCCGAGGCGGGTTCGGAAATTTTAACTTTCAGGTCGCCCTCACCTTGCGGAGGATAAAGAATGGTGGCCTCGTCTCCTCCCAGGTATCTTTTTTTTAAAAGTTCAAGTGATATCTCGAGTTCTCTACCTTTCGGGATCTGCGCCCCATTGAGAAAGATAATTGTATTACCG